>CAYNFA010000099.1:0-9568 GCA_964396345.1 uncultured Thalassobaculum sp. | reverse complement strand
GCTGCATTTTCGCACTTGCCCAACGGGGGCCGTCCATACATGACGGCAATGAGGGGGAAGGCGCGCTCGCGGACTTCATGACGACGAAGGGGGAACAGGACCCGATCCCTGACCTGATGGCGACCACGAGCGCGCGCCTTGCCCCACCCTGTCGTCATCCCGGCCAAGCGCAGCGCGAGCCGGGACCCACCCGCCGCTCCGTCGGTCACTCGGCCAGCCCGGCCTCGGCTTGGCGGTTGAGGTGCGCGACCAGATCGGACGGCAGCTTCAGGCGATGCGCCAACGCCTCCAGGTAGGCCTTCTCGGCCGGATGGTCGGGGTCGATGGCGAGGCGCGAGGCGATGTACAGCTCGGCCGCCTGCTCCGGAGTGGCCACGGCCGCCGCCAGACCGGCCATCTCGACCGGCTTGCCGAGGGCGTCGAACACGAAACCCTTGGCCTCGGCGTCGAGACCCATGCGCTCCACCTGCTCGAACAGCCGCGCCTGCTCGGCGGCGTCGACATGGCCGTCGGCCTTGGCGGCGCCGATCATGGCGCGGACCAGGGTCAGCTCGAACGGCCCGCCGTCGGCGGCCGGGGCGGCGTCGGGCAGGAATTGCGGCTCGGTCGCCGCCACATCGGCCTGGGTTGCGGCCGGGGCGGTGCCCGCCGCCTTGCCCTGCTGCCAGTTCTGGTAGGCCTTGTAGGCCAGCACCGCGAGCGCCGCGGCGCCGCCGTAGCCGACCGCGCCGCCGGCCATCTTGCGCACCTTCTTGCTGCCCAGCAGCACGCCGAGCAGGCCGCCCGCGGCCGCCCCGCCGGCAAAGCCGCCGACCCCGCCGAACGCGTCGAGCTTCTGCTTTGCCATGCCACTGCCCTGCGACAGCATGGTCTTGGCGTCGCCGCCAAGGAACTGCTCGAGCAATCTGGTGGGGTCCATGGAGTCCTCTGGAGTGTTCGAATGACTTCGTCAGATGGGGAAGGCCACAACCGACGTCAACGGCCGCCATGCGTCCAGGCCACACCAGGCCTGCGCGAGTACTTCGGAATCTCCTTGACCCCCGGGAGCCCTGTCCCCATTGTCCCGTCACCAACGGCTGGGTAGCGGCGGGGGAAACCCTCACGCTTCCTGGCCGATCTTTTTGGGGCGTCAGGCCGCCCCGTTTGGAGGTGCTTGCACCGCACAGTCAGCACGGCAATCGCCCGGCGAAACCCGTGTCGCCCGCCCCCTCGGGGGTGGGCTTTGTTGTCTGCCCATTCCGCTCGTCCCGTAGGGCCCCGCGTGGTCCATGGGGGTGGAGGGTCTAAGGGTAGCTGGGTCAATCTTCTGGTTGGGAGGAGTGAGTGATGGATAAGAAGCTCGCCGCCAAATTGGGGATCGACTCGGCCACTCAGCCGAGCGAGTTCCATGTCGACTACCACACTGCCCGCGAGACCGCCCCGCACGCCGAGGGCGAGGGCAACGTCATACGCCTGCCGTCGGCTGGCGTGACAAGTTCCGACGAGCGTCTCGACCACTTCGTGAAGAAGGACGGGCTGACCTTCGCCGGCACCCACCTGATCATCGATTTGTGGGGAGCCAAGCGTCTCGACGAACTCGAGCACATCGAGACCGCGTTGAAGGAATGCGTAACCGCCGCCGGAGCCACGCTTCTGCACATCCACCTCCACCACTTCTCGCCCAACGGCGGAGTGTCGGGCGTGGCGGTGCTGGCGGAATCGCACATCTCGATCCACACGTGGCCGGAGTGCGGCTACGCGGCGCTCGACGTGTTCATGTGCGGCGACGCCAGGCCACACGCCGCCATCGAGGTGCTGAAGCAGGCGTTCTCGCCGGCTGCCGTCAACCTCGGCGAGCACAAGCGGGGCATGGTGGTATGAGCGATTGGTTCACGGAGACGCTGCACCCCTGGTTGGCGCAGCGTCTTCGGATCGACCGCGTGCTGTTCCGCGACAAGACCGATCACCAGGACCTGATCATCTTCGAGAACGAGCGCTTCGGCCGGGTCCTGACGCTCGACGGCGTGGTGCAGACCACCGAGGGCGACGAGTTCGTCTATCATGAGATGATGGCACACGTGCCGATCATGGCGCATGGCGACGCGCGCCGTGTCCTCATCATCGGCGGCGGTGACGGCGGCATGGCCCGCGAGGTGCTGAAGCACCGGGTGGTCGAGGCCCTGACCATGGTCGAGATCGACCGCGGCGTCGTCGACATGAGCCGCGAGCACCTGCCGTCGCTGTCGGCGGGCGCCTTCGACGACCCGCGCCTGGACCTGGTGATCGCCGACGGCGCCCGCTATGTCGCCGAAACCGGCAACTCTCCCACGGGCGCTCGGTTCGACGTGATCATCGTCGATTCCACCGACCCGATCGGCCCGGGCGAGGTTCTGTTCACCGCCGAGTTCTACGGCGACTGCAAGCGCTGCCTGACCGCTGGCGGCATTGTGGTGACCCAGAATGGCGTGCCGGCCCTGCAAGGCTGGGAGGTCACCAACTCCTACCGGCGGCTCGGCCAGTCGTTCGCCGACGTCGGCTTCTACGTGGCGGCGGTGCCGACCTACCAGGGTGGCTTCATGGCGCTGGGGTGGGCGAGCGACGACCCGGCCAAGCGGCGGCACGATGCCGCCGCCATCGAGGCGCGGTTCGCGCCCCTCGGCATCGCCACGCGCTACTACACCCCGGCGATCCACCAAGCCTGTTTCGCGTTGCCGCGGTTCGTCGCCGACCTGATGGCGTAAGCCGGCCCGGCCCGCCGGTCGGTCGTCCGCCGGTCAGTCGGTCAGCAGCTTGCCCGACCGCCCGGCCAGGGCCTGACCGCCGGCGATCTTCGCGATCGTCTCCCCCGGCCACACGAAGCGCAGCGACTTGCGGGCGAACACCATGCCGTCGGTCCCGGCGGCGATCTCGATGCGGCCTTCGGCCGGATCGTCGGCGGTCGGGTCGATCAGGTCGGCGATCGGCTGACCGGCCACCACCTCGGCGCCGAGCGGCACGCGGTAGCTGACGATGCCCGGCAGTGGCGCCTTGACGATCTCCATCCCGGCGAGCGGGGTGGCCGGCCGCGGCAACTCCGGCACCGGGCCCGGATCGCCGCCGATCACCCCGCGATGCTGCAGGAACCGGTAGATCCGGTCGGCGTCCTCCTCGGCCAGCGCATCGCCGACGTCGCCGCGGCCGCGCAGCTCGACGGTGGCCGACAGGCAGGCCGGCGGGATCGGCACCGCGCCGCCGAAGCGGGTGCGCAGATCGAACCATGGCTTGCTCAGCGATTCGTCGAACGGGTTGCCGCCGGATTCGTTGGCCAGCATGGTCACCGGGCTGCCGAGAAACGCCGGCAGGTCGGCGGCCTCCGGCCAGGACTGCTCGGGCATGTAGACGTGGAAGGTGGCGTCGTCGTCGCAGTGCAGGTCGAGCACAATGTCGGCGTCGCAGGCGAACCGCATCAGCGTCAGCCGCAGATACGCCCCCTCACCCTCGGCCCGCGCCGCGCGGTCGGCCAGGATTTCGCCGAAGGCGTCGCGAATCAGCGCGACGTTGGTGGCGGCTTTCGGACCAAGCCGGCCGTCGACCATGTCGCCGATCGCGCCGGCGACGTCGGGATACTCCCGGTTGAAGTTGCTGCCGTCGGCGAGGCTGGTGCGGCCGATCATCTGGCCGCGCAGCTGTTGCGACTGGCCGATCGGGTTGGCGACCGGCACCAGCACGATCTGACCCAGCAACGGGTCCTCGCCGGCGTCGAGGCGGCGGATCAGATGGTGCAGGACCAGAAGGCCCGGCAGTTCGGCGGCGTGCAGGCCGGCCTGCAGGTAGGCCTTGGGTGCGGCGTCCGGGTCGCCGTAGGCGTGCACCGTCAGATGGCGCTCGGTGCCGAGGCTCATCGGCGGAAGCGGAAAGCGCGAGACGATGCGGGTCATGAATTCTCCCCCCTGGACGCACCCGGTCGGCTGAGCCGGCATTCGGCGGACCGGGGGCGATGCTGTCAAGGCTTCCGGGGGCTGCAACCTCGGCCGAGCATGGTATCGTCGCCGCCGTCCCACGACCTCGACGCCGATGACCGACGCCCTCGACTCCCTCACCCCGCCCTCGCCGGCCGTCTCGATCCTGATCGTCGCGTGGCAATCGGGCGAGCATCTGGCGCGTTGCCTGGCGGCGCTCGACACTCAGCGGCTCAGGGACTTCGAGGCCGTGCTGATCGACAACGCCTCGAGCGACGGCGCGGTCGACCGTGTTGCCCCGCGCGCCTGGCTCCGGGTCGAGCGTTCCCCGATCAACCTCGGCTTCGCTGCCGCCAACAACCGGGCGGCGGCGCTGGCGGGCGGCAGGTACCTCGTCACCCTCAATCCCGACGCCTTCCCCGAACCGGGTTGGCTGGCGGCGCTGGTCGCCGCCGCCGGCCGCCATCCGGAGGCCGCTTCGGTCGCCTCGGTGCAATTGCTGGACGCCGATCCGGAACGGCTCGACGGCATCGGCGACCGGCTCCACGCGATCGGCGCCGCCTGGCGCGGGGGCCGGCTGCGGCCAGCCCGCCCGGTCGCCGAGAGCGCGGTGTTCGGCGTGTGCGCCGCGGCCGCCCTGTACCGGCGCGATGCCTTCCTGGACGCAGGCGGGTTCTGCGAGCGGTTGTTCTGCTTCTACGAAGACGTCGACCTGTCGGCACGGCTTCGCCTCGCCGGCTGGACGGCGGTGGTGACGCCCGGCGCCGTGGTCCGCCACGTCGGGTCGGCCTCGGCGCCCTCGGCGTTCGTGTTGCGCCACGCTACCCGCAACCGGGTCTGGGTCTACCTGCGGGTCATGCCGTGGTCGGTGCTGGCCGCGACACTGCCGGCGGCGGCGCTGATCTGGGCGGCAGCCGCCGCGCGCGACACGCTGACCGGTCGCGGGACCGCCCGGCTGGGCGCGCTCCGCGAGGCGTTCGCCGGTCTGGCGGCAACGCTGTCGGAGCGCCGGACGATCCAGTCGGCACGGCGCGCCTCGGCGGGCGCCTTCGCCCGCGCCCTGACCTGGTCGCCGCTCACCTATCTGCGGCGCGACCTGGACCTCCGCCGGCTGCCGGACCTGCCGGCGCGGGTGGTGCTGCCGCCCGCCGACGGGGCGCGGGTGGTGGCGGTGATCGTCAGCTATCAGCCCGACGACGCCCTTGACCGCGTCCTGGACGCCGCCCTCGCCCAGGCCGATCGGGTCGTGCTGGTCGAGAACGGCTCGGGCCCCGCGGTGCGCGAGCGGCTGATGGCGCGCGCCGCGGACGACGACCGGCTGGTCCTGATCGTCAACCCCGACAACCTTGGCCTGGCGGCGGCGCAGAACCAGGGGCTGGAGGCGGCGCGCGCCGCCGACGCCGACTGGATCCTGCTGCTCGACGACGACAGCGTCCCGGCCGACGGCATGGTCCGGGCCATGATCGACGTCTGGACGAGCCTTCCCGGCCGCGATCGGGTGGGGTTGCTGACGCCCCGGTTGACCGATCCCGAGGGGACGCTTCGGCCGTACCTGCTGACCGCGCGCGGTCGCTTCGATCTGGCGCGAACGGCGCTCGTCGCAGGGGCGATCGCCCGCGACGGCGTGTTCGCGATCGCCTCCGGCAGCCTGGTGCGGGCCGGGGTGCTGGACGTCGTCGGCGACATGGACCCGCGGTTCTTCATCGACTACGTCGACATCGAGTTCAGCTTGCGGCTGCGCCGGGCCGGGTTCGAGATCGTCGGGGTCGGCGACGCGATTCTCCGCCACCGCCTGGGCGAGGTGCGCACGGTGCGCGCGCTCGGGCGGACCCGCACGCTGAGCACCCACGATGCCTGGCGCCGGCGGTATATCCACCGCAACCGGGTGCGGGTCTGGCGCCGCCACGGCGCGGTCTGTCTCGGCTGGCTCGCCTTCGACGTCGCGGCGGCGGCCTACGACGTCTGGAAGGCGCTGGCCTACGAGGACGACCGCGCGGCGAAGCTGCGGGCGATCGCGCGCGGTTTCGCGGAGGGCTGGCGGGACTGAGGGTGGCCGGGCCGAGGGGCGCCGGGACCGAGGAGCGCCGTCAGGCTTTCGGCGGTGTCCACCAGCCGGAACGCTCCATCAGCCAGGTCGCGGTCAGCGGCACCGCCCGCACCGCCAGCCGCAGGAAGATCGCCAGGCTGATGAGCCGCAGCGCCATGTCCGGGTATTGCGGCCGGAAATGCTTGCTGAAGTATTTCGTGACGCTGACCGATTTGTGCCACTCGACCACCAGCGGGAAGACCCGGCTGGTGCCCTTCACATGGGTCACGGCGGCGTCCGGCACGTACAGGATCTGGCCGCCGGCCTTCTGCACCCGGAAGCAGAAATCCACGTCCTCGACGTGCAGGAAATAGTCCTCGTCCATGCCGCCGACCCGGTCGTAGACCGCCCGCGGCATCAGCATGAAGGCGCCGGAGATGCACTGAACCGAGGTGATCTCGTCGGACGGCTCAGTCTCGTTCAGGTTCAGGCGCTGGAAATGCGGATGGTTCGGCATCAACCGGTCGAGCTGGAACTGCTCCACCAGGCACGTCCAGGGGGTCATCAGGTTGCGCCGGCCGCCACGCTGCTCGGTGCCGTCGGCGTTCTCGATCCGGACCGTCAGCGCCGCCGCGGTCGGGTTGCCGGCCAGAACCTCCAGGCCACGGGTCAACACGCCGGGGCGCAGCACGCAATCGGGGTTGAGCAGCAGCAGGTGGCTGCCACTGGCGGCCTTGGCGCCGATGTTGCAGCCCCGCGAGAACCCGACGTTGCCGTGCCCACGCACGATTCGGAGGCGGTCGTTGGCGGCCGCCAGCGCATCCACGGCCCGCCGCGTTTCGGCGGAGTTGCCGTTATCGACCAGCACGACGCAGTCGACACAGCCCTCGGAGAGCGCCGCCTTCAGGCTCTCAATCAGCACCGGTCCGGTGCGGAACGAGACCATCACCACCGAGCACGTCGCCACGGCCTCCGTACCGGGCTTCGGCCGCCTGCCCTCGCTCGCGACCGCCGGCTTCGGTCGGTACGGGACGATCTGGGAATGGTCGGTATTAGGCAGTGGTTGAATATTCAAGGCCATGCCGATCTTTCGCGAGGACACTCCCGGCCACCTTGAGACCCAGGAGTGTGTCGTTCTATTCCCGTCGCTCTGTCAAACTTCGTTTCAAGTCTAGCACAGGCACATCGAGACACGAAACGCGCAAGCCCGCCATATCTATCCCTCGCCCTCACCGCGGCCCCTAGCCGCGGCGCCGTCTGGCTGCTGGCGCCCGTCGGCAGTTGTCGCGGCTTCAAGCCGCGTGCTATAGCCGCGGCATCTCAAGTCCGATCCGGAGACAGAGGCGTGCAGGTCGAGTCGCTCGCGATCCCCGACGTCAAGATCATCACGCCCCGGCGGTTCGGCGACCATCGCGGTTTCTTCTCGGAAACCTACAGCAAGCCGGCTTTCGAGGCGGTGGGCCTCGATCTTGACTTCGTTCAGGACAACCACTCCTTGTCTGCGTCGGTCGGGGTGCTGCGGGGTCTGCACTTCCAGGTGCCGCCGTTCGCCCAGGACAAACTGGTTCGGGTCATCCGTGGCCGGATTTTCGACGTCGCCGTCGACATCCGCCGCGGCTCGCCGACCTACGGACGCTGGGTCGCTGCCGAGATCTCGGCGGCCGCCTGGAACCAGATCCTGGTCCCGGTCGGTTTCGCCCACGGCTTCGTGACGCTCGAACCCGACACCGAGGTGGTTTACAAGGTCACCGCGCCATACGCGCCGGAGCACGACCGGGGCTTGGCCTGGGACGACCCCGACCTCGCGATCGCCTGGCCGCTCGACGGGGTCGAGGCGATCCTGTCCGAGAAGGACACCCGCCACCCCCGGCTGGCTGACCTGCCCGCCGCTTTCTCGCTTTGAGGACCGCGCCAATGCCGCTGCCGCAGACCATCCTGGTGACCGGCGGGGCCGGCTTCATCGGCTCGGCGGTGGTCCGGCTGCTGATCGCGGAGACCACGGCCCGGGTGATCAACCTGGACAGCATGACCTACGCCGCCAGCGGGACCGCACTCGCTTCGGTCGACGGCGACCCGCGTTACGCGTTCGAGCGCGCCGACATCCGTGACGCCGACGCGCTGGCCGCCGCCTTCGCGCGCCACCGCCCGGACGCCGTCATGCACCTGGCGGCGGAATCCCATGTCGACCGGTCGATCGACGGGCCCGAGGACTTCATCCAGACCAACGTGGTCGGCACGTTCCGCCTGCTGCAGGCGGCGCGCGCCCATTGGGAGACCCTGGACGGACCAGTACGGGCGGCGTTCCGGTTCCACCACGTCTCGACCGACGAGGTGTTCGGCTCACTCGGGCCGGACGGCTACTTCACCGAGCATACCGCCTACGACCCTCGCTCGCCCTACTCGGCCTCGAAGGCCGCGTCCGACCACCTGGTGCGCGCCTGGGGCGAGACCTACGGGCTGCCGGTGGTGCTGTCGAACTGCTCGAACAACTACGGTCCCTACCATTTTCCCGAGAAGCTGATCCCGAAGATGATCCTGATGGGGCTGCGCGGCGACCCGCTGCCGGTCTACGGGGACGGCTCGAACGTCCGCGACTGGCTGTACGTCGAGGACCACGCCCGCGCCCTGTGGACGGTGCTCAGCCAGGGCCTCCCCGGCGAGAGCTACAACGTCGGCGGGCACAACGAGAAGACCAATCTCGAGGTCGTCCAGACCATCTGCGATCTCCTCGACAAGCACGCGCCGCGGGCCGACGGGGTGTCCCGGCGCAGCCAGATCAGCTTCGTCACCGACCGTCCCGGTCACGACTTCCGCTACGCCATCGACCCCGGGAAGATCGACCGCGAGCTTGGCTGGACCCCGCGCGAGACCTTCGAAAGCGGGATCGAGAAGACCGTCCGCTGGTACCTGGACAACGGCGACTGGTGGCGGCCGATCCTGCAGCGCCAGGACGCGCTGGCGCGCGTCGGGACCACCAGCGCCCGCAAGGCGGGCTGACCATGCGGATCCTGGTCACCGGCATCACCGGCCAGGTCGGCGGCGCGCTCGCTGCCCGGCCGGCTCCCGAGGGGACCACCTGGATCCCAGCCGGCCGCGACCGGCTCGACCTGTCGGCGCCGGAGACGATTGCCGGCGCGCTTGCCGCGCTGGCGCCCGACGCCGTGGTCAACCCGGCCGCCTACACCGCCGTCGACGCCGCCGAGACCGACCGCGAGACGGCCTTTCGGGTGAACCGCGACGGGCCGGCGGCGCTGGCGGCCGCCTGCGCCGCGCGCGGCATCCCGCTGATCCACGTCTCGACCGACTACGTGTTCGACGGCTCCGGCACCCGGCCATACCGGACCGACGACCCGGTGGCGCCGCTCGGCGCCTACGGTGCCTCCAAGGAAGCCGGCGAGCAGGCAATCCGCGCCGCGCTCGCCGATCACGTCATCCTGCGGACCGCCTGGGTCTACGCCGCCGAGGGCAAAAACTTCGTCAACACCATGCTGAGGGTCGGCGCCGAGCGCGACGAGCTGCGCGTGGTCGCCGACCAGCGCGGCACGCCTACCCCGGCGGGCGACATCGCCGCCGCCATCGCGACCGTGCTGGCGGCGCGGCGCGGCGGCGTGGCGGTGCGGGGAAC
>CAYNFA010000098.1:0-9613 GCA_964396345.1 uncultured Thalassobaculum sp. | reverse complement strand
CCGGCGCTGCTCGCCGAGGAGCGCAAGGTCCAGGTCTGGAAGCCGATGCGCGGCGACTTCGCGCGGTGAGTCGTTACGCCGCCACAACCGCCGGGAACCGTTCCGGCGAGAACGCCGCGAACGCTTCGTTGAAGCCGTCGCTCAACAGCGCCGGCGCCAGGTCGAGGGCGTGCGCGGCGGCGAGCGTGACGCCGCTGTGGCAGGTGACGACGTAGGCGCCGGGGCTGGTCTCGGACTCGGCGTAGATCGGGAAGCCGTCGGGCGACATGATGCGCAGCGCCGACCAACTGCGCACGATCCGGGCCCGGCGGATCGCCGGCAGGATCCGCCGGGCCCGCGCCGCCAGTCGGGCCACCGTCGCGAGGTCGAGCGACGTGTCTTCGCCGACCCGGTCGGAACTGGCGCCGATCATCACCGTGCCTTCCTCGGTCTGGCGCAGCCGCGTCATCGGGTGCGACAGCAGCGATGCCAGGCGCTCGGTCACCAGGATGTGGCCGCGGTCGGGCGCGGTCGGCACCCGCAGCCCAACCATCGGGCCGAGCCGGGCGTTCCCGAGGCCGGCCGCCAGCACGACCTTGCCGGCGAAAACGGTCCCGCCGGACGTTTCGACCGCGTAGCCCGAGCCGATCCGCCCGATGCGTTCGGCCCGCTGGCCGTGACGGTACTCGACGTGGTGCCGGGCCAAGCCGGCGTGCAACCCTCGCAGCAGGTAGAGCGGGCTGACATGGCCGTCGTGCGGGCAGAACGCGCCGCCGATGACGTCCGGGCCGAGCGCCGGCTCCAACTCCCGCACCTGCTGCGCGTCGAGAATCCGGGTGTCGTTCGCGCCGACCCCAGGCTGGTTGTGCATGCGCCGGATCTCAAGCTCGCCCGCCGCCATCTCGGCGGCGTCCACGAACGGCTCTATGCCCCCGGGCTGCCGCAGGCCGACATCGACCCCCTCCTCGCCGGCGATGGCGGCGGCAAGCTCCGGCCAACGAGTCGCGCTGTTGCGGGTCCAGGCCGCGTATTCGGGCATGCCGTCACCCTTACCCTGCACCCAGACCAAGCCGAAATTTCCGCGCGACGCGCGCAGCGCATCGTCGCCTTCGTCCAGCACGACGACCTTGGCGCCGGCGCGGCCAAGCCCCCAGGCGACGGCCGATCCGACTAGGCCGCCGCCGATCACGACGATGTCGACCGGCCCGCTCGCCGTCACGGCAACGCCTCCACCCGGACCTGCTCGGCCTTGCCGAAGCCGACAACGATGGCGCCGCTCGCGCCGACGAACACCGGCCGCTTGACCAGCGCCGGGTTGGCGACCAGCAGGTCAACGACGGTTGCCGGGTCGTCGGCCTTCGCCTGTGCTGCATCGTCCAGCCCCCGCCACGTCGTGCCGCGCCGGTTGACCAGCGTGTCGGCGCCGACCGCGTCGATCCAGGCGCGCACCACCGGGGCGGTCAGGCCGTCGGCCCGCACGTCCTTGAAGGTGTGCGACACCGCCCTTCCATCCAGCCAGGCACGCGCCTTCCGGCAGGTGTCGCAGTTCTTCAGGCCCCAGACGGTGATCACAGCCCGGCCTCCCAGTCGTCGATCATCACCAGCATCGCCTCCAGGCAGCTCCCGGCGAGCTTCACGCTGCGCTCGGGCGACCAGCCGACCTCCGGCATCGGGTTGTTGGCGGCATCCTTGAACGGCATCTCCAGGGTCATCGCCGCGCACCGGAAGGTGTTGGCGAGGTGCCCGGTGGAGGTGGTCAGGTTGCCCTGCCCCGGCGCCGGCTTCGGGTAGCCGTGCTCGACCTGGAAATCGGGTGTCAGCCGCGCCAGTTCGCCCTTGTAGCGGGTCAGGCGGGCGAGGTGCGCCTCGCTGACGTTCGGCACCCCCTCGTAACCGGCGATGAAGTTGTAAGGCAGCGCCTCGTCGCCGTGCACGTCCAGGCACATCGCGATCCCGGTCTGCTCCATCCGGCGCACCACGTGGAACACCTCGGGGCTGTTCGCCGGCGACGGGTCGCGCCACTCGCGGTTCAGGTTGGCGCCGGTGGCGTTGGTGCGCAGGTGACCGCGGAACACGCCATCGGGGTTCATGTTCGGCACAATCCGCAGGGTAGCCCTGCCCATGATGCCGCGGGCGACCGGGTCGTAGGGATCCAGCAGCCGGTCGACCAGCCCTTCCATGAACCAGCCGCACATCGACTCGCCCGGATGCTGGCGCCCGATCACCCAGAGCGGCTTCGGCCCCGAGCCGAAGGTAAGCATGTCGAGATCGCGGCCCTCGACGGTGGCGCCGAGCCGGTCGAGCCGTCCTGTGCCGCGCGCCTGAGCCCGCGCCACCAGATCCTCGTGGCGATCAAGCGAGTACGGCGCGAAGTAGGCGAACCAGACGGCGTCGGCGTCCGGGGTGTGCCTGATGATCAGGGCGCCGTCGTCGTAATCGGTGTCGACCCGGCGCCAGCTTAGGCGGTCGGTCGAGGCGACGGCCCGGTAGCCTTCCCAGCCTTTCGGATAGCTGGCCGCACCGGCATTCTCGATGGTCAGCACCAGCGGCACGCCGCGCGCACCCGACACCCGGAAGTGGAACCACTGGAAGAAATCGGCGGCAGCGTCTTTGACGATGCGCAAATGGACAGCGTCCGGGCTGGCAGCGGCGACGACCTCGATGTTGCCGGAATCGAACTGGCTCGAGATGTGGATCACGGTGTCTCCTCGGGCGACGGAACGGAGACGGTAGTCCGACATCCCCCGCCTGAAAAGCCGGGCGCGCGCGATCGGCGACGAGGATACACTGAGGTGTCCAGATCGCCGCAACCGACGCCCCGGAGCAAGCCATGCCGTTTCCGATCACCGGACTCTACGCCGGGTTCGCCGCCCTACTTCTGGTCGCGCTGTCGCTTCGGGTGATCCGGGCGCGCTACGCCACCCGCATCGAGATCGGCGACGGCGGCGACGCCGGCCTGACCCGGCGGATCCGCGCCCAGGCGAACTTCGTCGAGTACGTCCCGTTGGCGCTGGTGGTGATCGCCATGGCCGAGGCCAACGGCGCCGACTGGCGCCTCCTGCACGGCCTCGGCACCGCGCTGATCATCGGCCGGATCGCCCACGCGATCGGCTTCGTGGCCAAGACGGGTCCGGGGGTCGGCAGGGGCATCGGCATGGCCCTGACCTACGGGGTGCTGATCGTCGGCGGCGCGGTGACGCTCTCGCAGGCGCTCGGCTGGCCGGCCGCCGGCTGAGTCAGGGATCGATCTGGGGAGCGTGCGCCGTCCAGAGCCGCAGATCGCAACCGAGGAACGGCTGGTCGCCCGGACCGCCGTGGGCGTGGCCGACGGCCCAGGCCGGCAGCGCCGGCAGACCGTCGACGCCCGTCGCCGAGGCACCATCCAGGGTCGACCACGGGGCGTCGTCTCCGAGGCGCAGCAGCACGCCGCCCGGCCCCATGCCGCCGTGCAGCGCGATCTGCAGGTCGAACGGACGGCCCGGCGGCAGGGATGGGCCAAGCCAGTAGTGCGGGCTGCGGCCGGGGGCCGGGCTGACGCCGACGATCACCATCACCCGCTGGTCCGGGCCGCTCAGCCCGATCCAGAGCGGCGCCGTGGCCGGCCCGTCGCGGCGCGCCGTCAGCCACGTCTGCCGTGCCGCCGTCCCCGTCGGCGCCGCCACCCCGGCGATCCGCCAGGCCCGGATTGCGGCCGGCACCGGTCCAGCCGCCACCGGCTCGGCGTCCGGTGCCGCCTGCCCGCCGGCCGCAAGCGGCGACCATGCCGCGCTCGGCGGCAGCGCAAGCGGCCAGGACAGCGCCTCCCGCACCCGCCCCTCGACATCGATCACGCGGTAACGGAGGCCCTCGCCGTCGATCGCGACGGTGAGGCAGTGCAGGTACTCGGTACCTTCCGGCATGCGGTGGGCGGTGCCGGCGCCGGCTGTGGTCACCTGCAGCACACCCTGGTGCACTTGCACGTCGAAGGCCAGGATGTGGCTGCAAAGATAGGCCAGCACGCCGTGACGGACCAGCGCCGCCCAGAACGGTTCAGCGTGCGGCGGGCCGATCTCGCGCTGGAAGGCGCCGCTGTAGCCGTTGACCGGGTACGCCGGGTGGTGCCCGATCACCAGCTTGGTGCGGGCATCGGCGTGCGCCGCCAACGTGGCGTCGAGCCACTCGGTCTCGACGTGCCCCTCGCCGCCCAGGCCGGACCAGAGGGTGTGCACGAACACCATCAGCAGGTCGCCGCGCCGCACCCAGTAGCTCAGGCCATCCTGTCCCGGCGGACCGTTGCGCGGCAGGTGCGCCATCACCTCGGCGTAGACCCGTTCGCTCGACGGGTCCCAGGTGGTGTGGTTGGCGGTGGTGTGGAACAGCGGGATGCGCGAGCGGTCGAGCCACGCCATCTCGACCTCGAACCAGTGCCGCCACTGCGCGCGCAGGGCCGCCTCGTCACGGGTCAGTCCGACGATCTCGTCGCCAGGGAACACCACGAACTCCGGCGCCGGCGAAAGCCCCGCCACCACCGAATTGATTGCGGCGAAGGTCCGCTCGTGCGGCGCGCCGGGAACGCCCGAGCAGGAATCGCCGTAGACGACGAAACGGTGTCCGGGTCCACGCGGCGCCAAGCCCGCCAGCGGCCCGGCGTCGGTCGGCGGACCGGCGGTCATCCGCTGCGGCGCTGCCGGCGCCACAGTTCGAGGATGTAGAGCGCGAAGCCGAACACCACGCCCGCCATGATATTGCCGGCGACGCTGTCGCTGTCCAGCGGCCGCGCCGGGCCGAACAGCCCGAGCGTCTGGATCACGCACAGCATGACCGCGAAGATCACGCCGTTCACCACGCCGCGCACGACCGGGCGTTGCCAGAGGCCGGGTTCAGGGGAAGCGGGCGGGGTCGGATCAGCCATGCCGGACATTCTACCGGCGCACCCGGCGGCCGTTAACCCCCTCAGCGCGCGAACAACAGCAACACGATGATGCCGCCGCCGACCAGCGACATCCCGACCAGTTCGCGGGCGGTCGAGCGCTCGCGGAAGATCAGGGTCGACACCAGGATCGCGAACACGAACTCGATCTGGCCGACCGCCTTGACGTAGGCGGCGCGCTCGATGGTCATGGCGGTGAACCAGCCGCCGGATCCGATGGCGCTGGTCAGGCCGACGAACACGCAGGCCTTCCAGGCCCGCGCCATCGCCGGCAGTTCGTGGGACCGGGTCGCCAGGATAAAGGCGCCGAGCACCACGGTCTGGATGGTCACCACGGTGACCAGCGTCAGCGACGCGGTGGTGAGGAAGTCAGCATCCTCCAGCGACAGGCTGGCGCGGCGCAGGAACAATGAGGCGAGCGCGAAGAACAGCCCCGACAGCACGCCGATGCCGGCCGCCCGGTTCAGGCCGGAGCGGAGCAGCGCCATCCCCGAGACGCCCTGCTTGGCGAGGCTGATCAGCACCACGCCAGCGACGCTGGCGACGATCGCCACCCAGCCGGCGGCGTCGATCGACTCGCCGAACAGGCTGGCCCCGACCAGCGCCGTCAGGAACGCCTCGGTGCGGGCGTAGGAGGTGCCGACCGCGAAGTTGCGCAGCGAGAACAGGTGGACCAGCAGGACGGTGGCGATGATCTGCGCCGCCGCGGTGCCGGCGCACCACAGGAAGAACGTGGCGTGCAAGGTCGGCAGCGGCGCCGGGCGATCGGCGGTAGCGACCAACAGGTAGCCAATCACGAACGGCAGGCCGAACACGAACCGCACCCAGGTCGCCGACCACGACGACATGGAGCCCGCCAGATACTTCTGGCCGGCGGTGCGCGCGGTCTGCGCCGCCGCCGCCATGATCGACAACCAGACCCAGAGCGCCATTGGACAGTTCCTCCCGCCCGCCGTTATGGCGCGCCGGGGATGGGGTTCATAGCGCGGAAATGCGCGAGCGGCTTTGCGGGGAGCCGGTAGGTCCCGGCTCCGTGTCGCCTCCGGCGACTCGGTCCGGGATGACGGCCGGGAGGGGGAACGCGAGGCGAGGACGCCAGGAGGGGGCGGAGCGCGCTCTTCGCATGAAGCCTTCCCACCACTGCCGTCATCCCGGACAACGCGCGCCAGCGCGGGCGAGCCGGGACCCACCCGCCGCTCCGCCGTTCTCACCCCGCGGTGTGCACCGTCAGCCCCAGCAGCGCCCGGCGGCGCAGCCAGAGCGACGGGCGGTAGCGCGGGTCGCCGGTCGCCTCGTGGATCGCCGACAGGATCGCGTGGGTGCGCGCCACGCCCATCTCCTCGGCGATCTCGAGCGGGCCGAGCGGGTAGTTCAGGCCGAGCTTCATGGCGGTGTCGATGTCGGCCGGCGTCGCCAAGCCGATTTGCGCCATCTCGCAGCCGAGGTTGGCGATCATCGCCCGCATCCGCTGCAGGATGAACCCGGGCGAGTCCTTGATCAACGTCGGCGCCACGCCGGCGCGGGCGAACGCCGCCGCCACCGAGTCGCGGTAGCGCGGGTCGGCGCCGGGCGCGGTCATCAGGGTCACGCGCCTGGAGGTGTCGCCGGTAGTGTCGATGGCGACCAGCCGACGGGGGTCGGTGCCGGTGCGGGTGCAGAAGCCGGTGGCGTCCTCACCGTACAGCGCCGCCACCACCGGCGTGGCGCCGTCGTCAGCGCGCGCCGACATGCCCGCGCGCTCAAGCAGTTCGTCGAGGACGGGATCACCCCCGGTGGCGACCTGCACGGCGATCGCCGGCACCGCCTCGCTGGCGTGATCCGGGTTTGGTGGATCGACGGCGTTGCCCTTGGCGTCGTAGCGGTAGTGGCCCTGGCCGGTCTTGCGCCCGAACCGGCCGGCGTCGAACAGCGCGCGGTGCTGCGGGGTGGTGCGCAGCCGGGGATCGTTCAGGAACTGCTCGAACACGATCATCGACACCGGGTAGTTTACGTCGATGCCGGTCAGATCCATGAGCTGGAACGGGCCCATGCGGAAATGCCCGCAGTCGCGCATCACCGCGTCGATTTGGGCCGGCGTCGCCACCCCCTCGTGCTGCAGCTGCAACCCCTCGGTGGTGAAGGCGCGGCCGCCGTGGTTGACCAGGAAGCCCGGCGAATCCTTGACCACCACCGGCGTCCGGCCGAGGCGCTCGCCGACCGTCACCAGCGCCTCGACCACCGCCGGGTCGGTGGCCGGGCCTTGGATGACCTCGACCAGCCGCATCAGCGGCACCGGGTTGAAGAAATGCAGGCCGGCGATCCGGCCGGGATGCGCCGCACCGCGGGCGATCGAGCCGATCGGCAGCGACGAGGTGTTGGACGCCAGGATGGCGTCGGCCGCCACCACCGTCTCGAGTTGGGCGAACAGCGCGCGCTTGACCTCGAGGTCCTCGAAGACCGCCTCGATCACCACCGCGGCCGGCGCCAGGTCGGCGATGCCGCCGGCCACCGTCAGCGCCTCGCGCATCGCGGCGGCCGCTCCGGCCTCCAGCGTGCCCTTCTCGACCAGCCGGTCGAGCCGGCCGAGCACGGCGTCGCGCCCGCCCGCGGCACCTCCCTCGCGGGCGTCGTAGGCGATCACCCGCAGGCCGCCCTGCAGCGCCACCTGGATGATCCCCTGCCCCATGGCGCCGCAACCGACGACCCCGATGACGAGGCTCTGGGCGTGGGGGTCGATCATGGCGGGAGATCTCCTGCTTGTCTGTTGGTGGTCAGCCAAGTTCGTGGGTCCCGGATCGGCCGCGCGCCGCGCGTCTGTCCGGGATGACGACGGGAGGGGCGCCCTTCCCCCATCCTTCTTTTCGTCATCCCGGCCTTGAGCCAGGAGCCACCCACCACCCCGGGCTTCTTCCCGGATTAAAGGCTAGACCCGCTCGATCACCATCGCCATGCCCTGGCCGACGCCGATGCACATCGTGCACAGCGCGTAGCGGCCGCCGGTCTCGTGCAGGGTCTCGGCGGCGGTCAGCACCAGCCGGGCGCCGCTGGCGCCGAGCGGGTGGCCGAGCGCGATGGCACCGCCGTTCGGGTTGACCCGCGGGTCGTCGTCGGCGACGCCGAGTTCGCGCAGGCTGGCCAGCACCTGGGCGGCGAACGCCTCGTTCAGCTCGATGACATCCATCTGGTCGATGCTCAGCCCGGCGAGCGCCAGCGCCTTCTGCGAGGCCGGGGCCGGGCCGATGCCCATGATCCGCGGCGCCACGCCGGCGGCCGCCGCAGCCACCACCCGGGCGCGCGGCGTCAAGCCGTGCCGCCGGGCCGCCGCCTCGCTGGCGACGATCATGGCGGCCGCACCGTCGTTCACGCCGCTGGCGTTGCCGGCGGTCACCGACCCACCCTCCTTGCGGAATGGGGTGGGCAGCTTGGCGAGCGCCTCCAGCGTTGTCTCCGGGCGCGGGTGCTCGTCCTGGTCGACGATCGTCACCTGGCCCCTGCGGCCGGAGACCTCGACCGCGACGATCTCGCGTGCCAGCCGGCCGCGTTCCATCGCCGCCTTGCACTTCTGCTGGCTGCGGTAGGCGAAGGCGTCCTGGTCCTCGCGCCGGATCTGGAACTGCTCGGCGACGTTCTCACCGGTCTCCGGCATCGAGTCGGTGCCGTAGCGCTTCTCCATCTCCGGATTCACGAACCGCCAGCCGATGGTGGTGTCGTGGATCTCGGCGGTACGCGCGAAGGCGGTGCCGGCCTTGGCCATCACGAACGGGGCGCGGGTCATGTGCTCGGAGCCGCCGGCGATGGCGAGGCTACCCTCGCCGGTCTTGATCATCCGGGCGGCGTCGTTCACCGCCTCCAGCCCGGAGGCGCACAGGCGGTTGACCGTGCAGCCCGGGATGCTGGACGGGAGCCCGGCCAGCAGCAGCGCCATGCGGGCGACGTTGCGGTTGTCCTCACCGGCCTGGTTGACGCAGCCGTAATAGACTTCGTCGACCGCCTCCCAGTCGACGCCCTGGTTGCGCGCCATCAGCGCCTTCATCGGGTGGGCGGCGAGATCGTCGGCGCGGACCGTGGCCAGCGCGCCGCCGTAGCGTCCGATCGGCGTGCGCACCGCGTCGCACACGAAAGCCTCGACCATGGCGTCCTCCGGATGGTTTGTCGGTCGGCGCCGGTGACGGCGACGGGTTGCCGCGGACCGTGCCACGCGCTGGGGCCGGGGGTCAATTCGGGCGCTCTGCCTCCGCCCCTTGTCCCTGTTAGCCCGCGATCACGATCTTGCCGAAGTGGCCGGCCGCCTCCATCGTCCGATAGGCTGCCTTGGCGTCGGCGAACGCCACGGTGTGGTCGATCACCGGCTTGATGCCATGCAAGGCGAGCGCCCGGTTCATGTCGAGGAACATCCGGCGCGAGCCGACATAGACGCCCTGCAGGGTGATCGATTTGCGCATGATGAGCGTCGGGTCGATGGCGCCGCCGGTCAGCACGCCGATCAGCGCGATCCGCCCCGCCACCCGGGTGGCCTCGACCGAACGGGCCAGCGTGCCGGGGCCGCCGACCTCGACCGTGACGTCGACGCCGCGCCCGCCGGTCAGGTCCAGCACCGCCTTCTGCCAGTCCGGCGTCGTCTTGTAGTTGACGGTCTCGGCCGCCCCCATGGACCGGGCGCGCTCCAGCTTGGCGTCGCTCGACGAGGTCACGATCACCCGCGCGCCCATGGCGGTGGCGAACTGCAGGGCGAAGATCGACACGCCG
>CAYNFA010000097.1:0-9642 GCA_964396345.1 uncultured Thalassobaculum sp. | reverse complement strand
ACCGTCGGTCGCGGTCGGCTCCGGGATGCCGAGGTGGGTCGGCAGCCTCACCGTGCGGGTCTTCAGCACGGTGGCCTGGGCGGGGTCGGTGCCGATCACGGCCAGCGGAACCACCGGAACCTTGTAGTAGGGAAGTCCGGGCGCGTTCGGCGTCGACCAGAAGCTGGCGTCCCAGAAACGCCCCGACGGGTCATTGGGGCCGGCCGGTGGCAGCGGCTGCAGTTCTGGCGGTAGAGCGCCCGGCCGCGTTCGACCCGTGCCGGGTCCGGGGTGCCGAGCAGATCCTGCGGCCAGGACGGTGAGGCCAGGCCCTTGAAGCCCTTCGGCTCCGCCAGCGGATTGGGGCCGGCCAGCAGTTCCTCCATATGGAAGATGTCCTCGAACTGGACGGAAGATCCGTAAAGCGGGCGGCTCGGGTCGCCGGGCTTGGTCAGGTTCACCTTGGCGGAAACTCCGAGCGCCTCACCGGCGTTACGCACCATTGGCCGGCGGATCGAGGCGTCGTACTGAACCCAGTCGAACCACGAGGTGCTCCAGGTCGCCGGGTAGTTCACCGGGGCGTTGTTGGGATGCAGATTCGAGACGGCATCGAAGCCCGGTTCGTCGACGCCCAGCAGGTCGGCATAGAACACCTGCGTGCCGATGCGGTTCAGCGCGTCGAGACGGGTGAAGCCCTCCTCGACGCTGCCCTCGAGCCCGGCGCTCATCTGCTGGACGATCCTTGGGCCCTGTTCCAGCAGGTCGTCGAGCTTCTTCTGCAGCGCCGCCAACTCGGCGGGGCTGTGGTCCGCCCCCAGCACGCGCCCTGCGAACCGGTCGAACCGGCCGGGAACGTACCGGGTGTACGCCAACGACAGGCCCAGCACGGCGCGGAAGCTGCCGAGGTCGGTGGTGGCGGGCGCGCCGTCGATCCGCACGTTGGTGCCGCGGAAGGTGAACTGGCCGGTGTGGCACGCGGCGCAGTTCAGGCCGACCTGGTCCGGCAGCCGAACGCCGGTCGTCGGGTCGTCATAGCCGGGGGTGCGGGCGAAGCCGACCGGCAGGCCGTCCGGATTGCCGGGGAACCGGGCCGGGTCGTAGGGCACGGTGAACCGCCCGGGCGTGGCGCCGTATCCCTGGGTGCCGCCGGCCGCGGCGGTGCGCGGGCTCGATATGAACCCGAAGCGGGCAGTGTACTCCGGATCCATCAGCATCGGCGGGTCGCTGAAAAGGCGGATCGACGGTTGCTCGAGCGCCACCAGCCAGGCGTAGGGGACCGGGATCGTCGAGGTGCCCTGAGTGGCGTGGTGGAACCAGAAGCGCGCGTCGTTGCTCCAGTTCTGGTCGAGCCAGACCGTCTTCTCGGCCGGCTCGCGCTCGGGCAGGTCGGGAGGCAGCAGCGCGCACCCCGCGACCAGCGCGGCGGCTGCCAGAACGCCGCCGAGCCGTGTGGCGCCGGCCCGCGACGGCTGAGGGATCGATCGGCTCACGGCGGCCTCCCAGCAAGGACGACGGCCACAAAAGCAACCGTCGCGATGAACAATGGATATTATCATTAACCAAAGGTAGTTTAAGGGGCAGAAGCGCCGGTGTCACGCGGGCGACTGTCGCAAATTCCGGCGCGGACACGGGAGGATCGGATGGGATTCCTGGAGGTCTACGATGCGACGCCGGACAGCGGGAAGGCCGGGGTTCTGCTCGGCGCTCTCGCCCGCGATCTGCTCGGGGTCACGGCGGAGTTGCGGGCCCGCCGGCCGATCCTGCAGGCGCCGGGCGGCGTGGCGCTGGTGACCCGGTTCCGGGACGTCGAGGAAGTGCTGTCCCGCAACCTGATCTTCACCGTCCGCCCCTACCAACCGAAGATGGACCCTTCGGTCGGCCCGTTCATGCTCGCCCGCGACGGAACCGTCTTCAACCAGCGCGACAAGGGCATCCTGAGAGCGCTGATCCAGCAGGCCGACATGGCGGGCGTCAGGGCGAAGGTGACGGAACTGGCGCGCCGGGCGGTTGCCCGCGGCGCCTCCGACGACGGCCGGCTCGACCTCGTGCCGCAGGTCACCCGGCTGGTGCCGGTGTGGCTGACCGGGGCCTATTTCGGATTTCCCGGGCCCGACGAGGCGAGCATGCTGGCGTGGTCGCGGGCGACCCAGCACGACATGTTCCGCAACCCCGGCAACGATCCGGACGTGCACGCCCGCAACCTGGCGGCCGGCGCCGAGATGAAGGATTACCTGGCGCCGTTCCTGGCCGACCGGGCCCGCCAGGTCCGCGTCGATCCAAGCCTGGACGACGTGGTCTCCCGGATGCTGCGCCTGGTCACGCCGGACAGCCTCGGCTTCGACTTCGAGCGGATCATGACCAACACGATGGGCCTGCTGGTCGGCGGCATCGAGACCACGTCGGCGGCTATCGTGCAGGCGATCGACCAGCTTCTGGACCGTCCGGCGGCGCTGGCGGGTGCGCTGGCGGCGGCCGAGTCCGGCGACACCGCCCTGTTCGACGCTCACTTCTGGGAGGCTTTGCGCTTCAACCCGATGAACCCGTTCGTCGGGCGCCTTGCGGTGGCCGACTACACCGTGGCGGCCGGCACCGATCGGGCGGCCGTGATCAGGTCGGGGTCGCTGGTGCTGGCCTCCAACGGCTCGGCGATGCACGACGAGGCGGAGATTCCGGCTCCGGATGCCTTCCGCACCGACCGACCCGCCTATCACTACATGCATTTCGGATACGGCAACCATATTTGCCTCGGCGACCAGGTCAGCCTGCAGCAGGCGCCGGAGATCGCCCGCCAGATCCTACTCGCCGGCTTCACCGTGCGGGCCCCCGGGGGGCAGGGGCGCATCGACATGAAGGGCGGCCCTTTTCCGGAGAGCTTCACGCTGCTGCGGGCCGCTTAGACGTCCAACGTCCGGCCCTACAACTCGCGCACCCAGGTCTCGCCGACCAAATCGTGGCCGAAGCTGTGGTGGCGCTCGGTCTCGACCAGCTTGAAGCCGCTGGTCTCGTAGATCCGGCGCGCGACCGTCAGGATGTCGTTGGTCCACAGCATCATCCGTCGGTAGCCGGCGGAGCGGGCGTAGACGATGGCCTCGTCGACCAGGCGCCGGCCGATCCCCAGGCCGCGGGTTGCCGGCTCGACGTACAGGAGCCGGAGCTTGGCGGTGGCGTCGTCCTGGCGGACCACCAGCACCGATCCGACCGGGGCGCCATCGACCTCGGCGATCCAGCAGCGTTCGCGCGTCGGATCGAAGGATCGGATGAAGCAGGCGCCGATCTCGGCCACCAGCGCCTCGAAGGTGCCGTCCCAACCGTGTTCCCGGGCGTAGAGGTCGGCGTGGCGGTGGATGATCCAGCCGATGTCGCCCGGCCGGTGCGGCCGCAGCACGACGGTGCGCGGTGCCGGGGCCGGTGCGCCGAGCAAGCTCTCGATGGTTCGCATGGCCGCAAGCAGCCTTACCTGCTCCGCCTCGGCCAGCGGCGCCAGGACGCCGGCGACCTCGTCACGCGAACGGCGGTTCAGCGGGGCGAAGGCGCGGCCGCCCGCCTCGGTCAGCGTCAGCTCCTGGCGCCGGCCGTCGCCTTCCGAGACCGCCGCCTCGACCAACCCCCGTTCGCGGAAGCCTCGCAGGGTGCGGCTGAGATAGCCGGCGTCGAGGCCGAGGTCGCGGCCCAGATCGCTGGCGGTC
The DNA here is from genome assembly GCA_964396345.1 of uncultured Thalassobaculum sp. Taxonomy (GTDB): domain Bacteria; phylum Pseudomonadota; class Alphaproteobacteria; order Thalassobaculales; family Thalassobaculaceae; genus Thalassobaculum_A. The sequence continues at coordinate 5,977 of CAYNFA010000097.1, read as the reverse complement.
AGGCCCGGACGGTCCGCCAGCTCGTAAAGGATCCGGCACTCCGTCAGCGAGAACTCGCTGTCGAGCAGGCCCTCGTTCAGGGCGCCGACATGTCGGGTGATGAAGCGGTTGAAGCCACGCACGGCCTCGATCCGGGTCTCAAGCTGGGACATTCTCACACCCTCCAGGCCAGTTGTATTGAGCAATTAATTAATTGCTTTTGTCAATTTAATATAAGATCCCAGTCGAGTGTCGGCGGGCGTTGGCGATTGCTCCCGGTGCGCCGCGCGCTATGATCGCGGCAATGAAGCCACCCCAGGAGTGAAAGCCATGGCCGACGCCGATCCCGTGCGGCTGACGATCCGCTTGAACGCCACCGACAATGTCGTCACCGCGCGCGCCGAGCTGCTGCCCGGCACCGCGATCCCGGGCGAGAGCGTGACGGCCAAGCAGCCGATCCCCGCAGGCCACAAGGTGGCCACCCGGCCGATCGGCAAGGGCGAGGCGATCCGCAAGTACGACCAGATCATCGGCTTTGCATCGGAGGACATCGGCGTCGGCGAGCACGTGCACGTCCACAACGTCGAGATGCACGATTTCGAGCGCGACTACGCTTTCGGCATCGACGCCAAGCCGACCGCCTACTTCAACGATTCCGAGCGCGCCACTTTCCAAGGCTACCGGCGCGCCAGCGGCCGGATCGGCACCCGCAACTACATCGGCGTGCTGACCAGCGTGAACTGCTCGGCGACGGCGGCCAAGTACATCGCCGCCGCGATCACCCCGGAGATTTTGGCGCAGTACCCGAACGTCGACGGCGTGGTGGCGCTGACTCACTCCACCGGTTGCGGCATGGCCGGCGACGGTGAGGGTTACGCCAACCTGCAGCGCGTGCTGTGGGGCATGGCGCGTCACCCGAACTTCGCCGGCGTGCTGATGGTCGGCCTCGGCTGCGAGGTGAACCAGATCGACTTCCTGCTGGAGGCCTACGGCATCAAGCGGGGCGAAGGCTTCCAGACCATGAACATCCAGGACGCCGGCGGTCTCCGGAAGACCGTCGAGTGGGGCTCCGGGGTCATCAAGGACATGCTTCCCGAGGCCAACAAGGCTGAGCGCTCGGCCTGCCCGGCGAGCGAGTTGACGCTGGCCCTGCAGTGCGGCGGCTCGGACGCCTATTCCGGCATCACCGCCAACCCGGCGCTGGGCGAAGCGGCCAACCTGCTGGTCCGGCACGGCGGCACCGCGGTGCTGGCCGAGACCCCGGAGATCTACGGGGCCGAGCACCTGCTGACCAGGCGCGCGGTCAGCCGCGAGGTCGGCGAGAAGCTGATCGAGCGCATCAAGTGGTGGGAGGACTACACGGCGCGCAACGGCGGCGAGATGAACAACAACCCCTCGCCGGGCAACAAGCGCGGCGGCCTGACCACCATCCTCGAGAAATCTCTTGGAGCGGCGGCCAAGGGCGGCACCACCAACCTGACCGGCGTCTACAAGTACGGCGAGCCGGTTACCGCCAAGGGCTTCGTGTTCATGGACAGCCCCGGCTACGACCCGGCCTCGATCACCGGGCAGGTGGCGAGCGGCTCGAACCTGGTGACCTTCACCACCGGCCGCGGCTCGGTCTACGGCTGCAAGCCGGCGCCGTCGCTCAAGCTGGCCACCAACACCACCATGTTCAACCGCATGTCCGACGACATGGACATCAACTGCGGCGCGATCGTTGACCAGGGCGTCTCGGTCGAGGAGATGGGCGAGCGGATCTTCGAGCGCCTGCTCGAGGTCGCGTCGGGCTCCCCGACCAAGTCGGAGGAGCATGGCATGGGCGACAACGAGTTCATCCCGTGGCAGATCGGCGCGGTGATGTGAGCGCCGGCGTCCGGTGAGCGGGGCGTTCGCGGACAGCTACCTCGGCAAGCTTCGGGCGGTGATCGGCAGCCGCCCGGTGCTGATGCCGGGCGCGCGTGTGATCGTCGAGGACGGCGAGGGGCGCGTCCTGCTGATCAAGCGCGGCGACATGAAGCTGTGGGGCTGGCCGGCGGGATCGGCCGAAATCGGGCAATCGATCGAAGAGACTGCCCGCCAGGAACTGCTGGAGGAAGCGGGGCTGGCGGCGCATCGCCTGGTGCCGGTGGCGTTCTCCAGCCACCCGGCCGACGACCGCATCCTGTACCCGAACGGTGACGTTCTGCACGCCTTCGCGATGATCTTCCACTGCACCGAGTGGAGCGGCGAGCCACGCCCAGACGGTCATGAGAGCCTGGAGGTGCAATGGTTCCCGCAGGATGGCCTGCCCGACGACCGCACGCTCGCGGTCGGCCGCAGCCTCGGCGCGCTACAGCGCTACAAGGCGGCCGGCGGGGTCTTCCAACTGATCTGAGGGCGCGTCAGGGCGGCGGAGCGGCGGGTGGGTTCCGGCTCCGTCCCGCCGTGGCGGTCCGGTCCGGAATGACGAAGTACAGGGAGGCTGACACGATTTCATCGTCATTCCGGACGTACGCGCCGCCCGGCGCGGCCGAGCCGGAACCCATGAAGCGACGTGGCCCGTCAGTACAGCCCACGCTCCGCCATGACTTGGGCCTGACGCTCGGATTCCTCCAGCGTGATGCCGGCGACGTGGTCGGTGAGCATTTGCGTGTAGGACGGCAGCACGGCTCGATCGATGCGTTTCTCGGGGTTCCAGAGGTCGGAACGGACCAGGGCCTTGGAGCAGTGCAGGAACGCCTCCTTCACCTCGATCAGCAGCCCGATCTTCGGGGCCCGGCGCTGCACGGTCAGCGGCTCCAGCAGGCGCGGGTCGTCGGTGATGCGGGCGGTGCCGTTGATGCGCAGGGTCTCGCCCATGCCAGGCACCAGGAACAGCATTCCGATCGCCGGGTTGGTCAGCAGATTCGCGAAGTTGTCGAGGCGGTTGTTGCCGACCCGGTCGGGCAGCAGCAGGTGGTTGTCGTCGAGCACCGCAACGAAGCCCGGTGGATCGCCGCGCGGCGAAACGTCGGCCCCGTCGGGGCCCTGGGTTGCGATCACGCAGAACGGCGACAACGCCAGGATGCCCCGGCAATGCCGATCGAGGCTGGTCAGGACCTTGTCGGTGGCCCGGCTCATCGGCGCCAAGTGCATGGCGCGCAAGCTGGCCTCGTCGGTCACGAAGCTGATGTTGTCGGGTAGCATGGGCTTCTCCGGAGTGCCGTCGAGCCGCAAGTTTAGCCTCGCCGGGGATGGCGTCCAGGGTCGCCCGCTCGACCGCCTGGGCAATGGTGGCGGGTCCACGGTCCGCCGCCTCCGGATTGTGTTGACCGACAGGCTCATGAGGCCCAGTTCTGCAGGATCGACGTCGAACCGCGAGGATCCCGTGGCCAAGAACCCGCTGATCCTGCCCAGCGACCCGTACTTCCACGATCTGCCGCCGCCACCGGGCGCCGAGCCGAGGCCGGACCTGCGCGCAATGCTTGAGGACGCTGCCGGCGCCGCCGCCGAGGAACGCAAGCGCCGCGGTGAGGATCGGGACGAGGCGCCGGCCCCCGAGCGGGCGCTGCTGACCGGCGCCTGCGACGCCCACGTCCACGTGTTCGCCGAGCCGGAGCGCTTCGCCTACGCGGAGGGCACGAGCTACCGCCCGGACCCGGCGCCGGCCGACGCTTACGCGGCGCTCAGCCGGCGGCTTGGCCTCGACCGGGTCGTGGTCGTGCAGTCTAGCGCCTACGGGTTCGATCATTGCTGCCTGCTGGACGCGATCAGGCGGCTGGATGGCGGGGCCGACGGCCAGCCCGGGCATGCCCGCGGCGTGGCGGCGGTGCCGCCATCCGTCACCGCCGACGAGTTGCGCCAGTTGAACGCCGCCGGTTGCGTCGCCACGCGCTTCCAGATGCGCGATCCCTGGCGCCTGATCGCGTGGGACGAGACCGATCGGCTGGCGTCGCGGGTCAATGACACGGTCGGCTGGGACGTCGAGCTGCAAATGGATGGGCGGTTCCTGCAGGAGGTCGAACAGCGCCTGATGTCCTGGTCGGGCCGGGTGATCGTCGATCATGTCGGCTGCTTCCTCGGTCCGGTCGGCGACCGTGAGCCCGGGTTGCGGGCGCTGCTGCGGCTGATCGATGCCGACAAGGTCTGGGTGAAGCTGTCGGGTCCGGAGGAGAGCTCCAACGACCGGCCGCGGCACGGCCAGACGCCCCGCTACCGCGATGTTGAGCTAATCGCCCGGCAGCTGATCCGGTTCGCGCCGGAGCGGCTGGTCTGGGGCTCCAACTGGCCGCACCCGAACGCCCGCACGGCGCCGCCCGACGACCTCTGGCTGCTCGATCTGCTGGGCGAATGGACTGAGGACGAGGCGCTGCGTCGGCGCATCCTGGTCGACAACGCCGCCGCCCTGTTCCACTTCCCTCCACCGCCCCCAGCGCCCCCTCCGACGGCGCCGGGGCCCGAGGTTCGTTGAACCGGTGACCGTGGCCACGGTCATCGAGGCTGCCGGCGGACTCGCCCTGTTCCTGCTGGCGATGGCGACGATGACCGACGGGTTGCGGCTGTTCGGCGGCCGGAACCTCAAGTCCCTGCTGGAGCGTTCGACCGCCACCCGGCTGCGCGGCGTGGCGGTCGGCGCGCTGGTCACGGCGATCGTGCAGTCCTCCTCGGCGGTCACCGTCGCCACCATCGGCTTCGTGAACGCCGGCGTTCTCGGCCTGCCGCACGCGCTGGGGGTGGTGTTCGGTGCCAACCTCGGGACCACCATGACCGGGTGGCTGGTCAGCCTCGTCGGCTTCGGCTTCAAGATCGACGCCTACGCCCTGCCGATCCTGGCCATCGGAGTCGCGCTCAAGCTGGCGGCTCCGGGGCGGCGCGTTCAGGGCCTGGGCGGCGCGCTGATCGGATTCGGGCTGTTCTTCCTCGGCCTGGCACTCCTTCAGGGCGCGTTCGGGGCGCTGTCGGAAACCCTCACGGTTCACCTTCCGTCGGCCGATGGGGCCATCGGCGTCGTGCTGTTCGTCGCTGTCGGGTTCGCTGCGACCGTGCTCACCCAGTCGTCGAGTGCCGCCGTGGCGTTGATCCTCACCGCCGCCGGGCAGCAGGCGATCGGTCTCGACGCCGCCGCCGCGGCTATCATTGGCGCCAATGTCGGCACCACCTCGACGGCCGCCCTGGCCGCCCTGAACGCGACGCCGAACGCCCGGCGGGTCGCCGCCGGGCACATCATCTTCAACCTGGTGACGGGTGTGGTGGCGCTCGCGCTGTTGCCGGCCGTCCTCTGGCTCACCGGCGCGGCCAGTGAGTGGCTCCGGGTCGCCGGCCGCACCGCGCCGACCCTGGCGCTGTTCCACACGCTGTTCAATCTGCTCGGCGTGATCCTGATGCTGCCGCTGATCGGCTGGTTGGCGCGACGCCTTGAACGCTTGTTCCGGACCCAGGAGGAGGATCTGGGCCGACCCCGCCATCTCGACGCGACGGTCGCCAACACGCCGGCGCTGGCGATGGCCGCCCTGCAGGAGGAATTGCGGCGGATGCGCCGGCTGGTGCTGTCGAACGTGGCCGCCGCCTTCGCGGCGGCGCCATCGCGGGCCGACCAGGTGGAGCGGCGGGCGGAGGCGGTGGCGGGACTCGCTCCGGCGATCACGGAGTTCGCCACCACGGCCCGGATGGGTGAGATGCCGCGCGACGTCGCCGAGGCGATGCCGGAGCTGATCCGGGTGGCGCGCTACCTGCAACAGGCGTCCCTGCTGACGCCCGCCCTCGAGGGGCTCCAGGGTGCCATCCGGGAGCCGCAGAGCGCCGCCGCCCGGCCGATCGTCGAGGCGTTCCTGGCGCGTCTCCGGAAAGCCTTCTCGACGCTGTCCGAGACTGAGGCCGACCCAGACGCCGGTGCCACCGCGCTGGCGGCCCTGGAGGTCGACTACCAGACCGCCAAGGCAGGACTGCTGCGCCTCGGTGCCGACCGCCGGCTGTCGGTCGATCGCCTGGACGGCGTGCTCGATGGCTTGAGCCAAAGCCGGCGGCTGGTCGACCAGTT
>CAYNFA010000096.1:0-9676 GCA_964396345.1 uncultured Thalassobaculum sp. | reverse complement strand
CACTCGCCCCGGCTCTCCTTCGGAACCAGGGCATGCAGGGCCAGGGCGAGGTCGGCGATCGGCTGGGTCTGGACGATGACCCGGCCGGGTCCGGTGACCTGGGTGACGAACAGGCCTTCGCCGCCGAACAGCATGTTCTTGATGCCGCGCTGGAACGTGATCGCGTAGTCGCAGGTCGCCGAGAATCCGACCAGGCAGCCGGTCGACACCGAGACCGTCTCGCCGGCGGCCAGCGTCCGTTCCACCAGGGTGCCGCCGGCCGCCAGGAATGCCCAGCCCTCGCCCTCCAGCTTCTGCAGGATCAGGCCCTCGCCGCCGAACAGGCCCGACGTCAGGCGCCGGGTGAGGGCGATGGTGATGCCGATGCCCCTGGCGCTCGCCAGATAGGAGCGGCGCTGGCAGTAGAACGCCCCGCCCTCGGCCGCCAGGTCGAGCGGCCGGATCTGGCCCGGCATCGGCGAGGCGAAGCAGACCGAGCGCCGCACGCTGCCGGTGTTGGAGAAGAAGGTCATGAAGAATGTCTCGCCCGAGACCTTGCGCAGGATCGAGCCGAGGAAGCCGCCGGGCATCCCGGTCGACATCTCGATGTCGGGCTCCATCATCACCATGGTGCCGGCCTCGGCCTGCACGGCCTCGCCGGGATCCAGGGTGATGGTCAGCATCGGCGAGAAGTCGCCCTCGATGGTGTAGTCGATCTCGTCGGCGGCCATGACGTCCCTCCGGACTGCGCTGCCGGAGAAGTGACGCTTCAGAGCAGTTGGCGCAAGACCGCGACCAGGGCGACGGCTCCGAAGGTGGCGATCAGCGCCGACTGGCGCAGCAGGCCCAGCGTCACCGCGACGGCGATCGCCACCGCCGCCGCCCAGCCGCCCTGCAGCGCCATCGGCGCCAGGATGGCGATCACCACCGCCCCCGGCAGATGGTGCAGCCAGCTCCGCACGAAGCCGACCTCGGGAACCAGGCGCATCAGCCAGAAGCCGCCGACCCGCGTCAGGTAGGTCACCAGCGCCATCGCCAGGATGGCGGCGAGCGCCTGGAACTCGCCGGTCATCGGCGCCTCGCGTCGGCCAAGGCGCCGGCCAGGCTGCCGGCCAAGCCGCCGGCGATCACGTGCCAGTAGCCGGGCAGCACGGCGTGCGCGGCGACCGCCACTCCGGCGGCGATCGCCCAGGGCCAGGCCTTCGTCCAGCCCGGCCAGAGCGGCGTCAGCATCAGCGCGAAGAATGCCGGCACCACGACGTCGGCGCCGTACACCTTGGGATCGCCGAGCGCCGCGCCCGCCAGGTGCCCGATGGCGGTGCCCGACACCCAGCCCAGCCAGAGCGCCACTCCCGAGCCCATCAGGATCGCGCCGTCGCGCTCGCCCTTGCGGTGCTCGGACATCGCCATCGCCCAGTTCGCGTCGGTCATGAACCACAGCGACAGGTGCGCCGTCCGCGAGCGCAGGCGGGAGAACCACGGCCGCAGCCCGGCACCCATGACCACGTGGCGGACGTTGATCGCGAAGGTGGCGAGCGCCAGCACCAGGATCGACGGCGCCGCCGACCATAAATCCAGCGCCGCCATCTGCGAGGCGCCGGCGAACACCGTGGCGCTCATCAGCAGGGCGTGGCCGAACGGCATCCCGGCCTCGCGCGCCAGCACGCCGAAGGCGATGCCGAACAGGATGCTGCTCAGCGCCAGGGGGGTGGCCATGCGGAAGCCGCGCAGGAAGCCGCCGCGCGTGAACGCGGCGCCGGGCCTTGATGGCTCGGGCCGGTCCGTGTTCAGCGGGTCGGCGAGGGGCTCGGTCATGGCGCGACGGTAGGGCGACCGTCTTGCCAAGTCAAAACCATTTAACCGGTTAAACAGTTAAATTTCTTGGCCCCGTCGGCACCCCGGCGTATGGTTGTCGCCATGACAATCGCCGCCTCAGCCTTGTCGGAGTTCCGGGCGATCGGCGGGGCGCTCTGCCTCGATTTCGTGAACACCATGGATTGCTACGACTCTGCCATCCCCGTCGAGCAGCTGGACGGCAGCGCGAACTTGGCGACGTGGGCAAAGCTGGTCGATGCCGGGGCAGTCGCGGCCGACGAGACTGACCTGCGCCGCGCCATCGAGCTGCGCGAGGCGATCCGGGCGAGCTTCCGGGCCGTGCTCGACGGCACCCGGGTGCCATCGCCGGCGGTGGCTGTGCTGAACCGCAACCTGGAACTGGCGTCGGAACGCCGACGCCTGGCCGTCCGAGACCACCGCGTCGCGTGGTCCGGCGAGTCGGTCACCGGGGTCGACGCCCTGCTCGCCCGCATCGCGCGTTCCGCCGCCGACCTGCTGACCGACCCGGATCGCCTGGGGCGGGTGCGGGTCTGCGCCGCCGACGGCTGCGGGTGGCTGTTCGTCGACGACAGTCGAGGCGCCCGCCGGCGCTGGTGCTCGATGCAGAGCTGCGGCAACCGCGCCAAGGCGCGGGCGCATTACCGGCGCAAGCGGGCCTGACCCGGCGCGCTCTTCAGGCGGCCAGCAGCGGAAAGGTGACGGCGATCGCCCAGGCGAAGGCCAGCGCGTTGACGATTCCCCCGACGAACGGGTGCCCGGTCTGTCGGTAGGCCCATGCGCTGAACAGTCCGTACACCAAGAAGAACAGCACGATCACCGGGACGATGATGATCAGGAAGAACAGCCGTTCGAAGTCCAGCGCGACGGCGATGGCGAGCGAGACCAGGAACGCCAGCTTGGAGGCGGCGTAGGCGCCGCGCCCGGTGCCCTCGCCGCGCGTGATCCACTCGTCGCTCAGAAAGAACAGCAGCGTGCCGACCAGCATCGCCAGCATCAGGACGACGCGCTCCGGCCCGGGGAGGAACGAGGTCAGGAACGCGTCGATCGGCCAGGCCAGGGCGACCATGCCGAAGCCCGCCACGGCGAGTGTTGCCGCCGCGAGCGCCGGCAGCGAGGCCGAGCGCCAGCCGCCGCCGGGTCCCTGCCTGCCCACCCAGAGCAGGCAGAGGCTGGCGAGCAGGCCGTAGGTCGCGAAATGCGCCGCCAGATAGTCGCCGACCAGCACGGGCAGGAAGTGCATCGGCGCCACGCGCAGGAGCAGCGGCGTCACCAGCGCCGGGACCAGCAGCGGGACCCAGAGCCGTCGCCAGGGCAGACCCGCGCCCAAGTTCGGGCCCAGCCGCGGCACCGCCACGCGCGGCAGCAGCAACGCCAACTGGCGGGCCAGCAGGATGACGCCGGCCAGCAGCAGCACGATCCAGGGGCCGCGCGCGTCGATGACCGGCGGCCCGGCGCGCGCGACGGCGAAGCTGCGGTCGAGCCAGTCGATCGTCTCGCGCAGGCTGTCGCGGCTGAACAGCACGCTGGCGTGCTCGACGTGGCGGCTGACGCTGACCCGACGGCCGGTTCCGGCGGCAAGGTCGCCGTAGGTCACGCCCGGCTCGGCCTGCTGCGGCGCCGTCGCGAGGCCGACCGCGCGCAACGCCTCCTGCTTCAGCATGCCCTCCCACTCGCCGACCACCACCAGCAGGTTGCGCGGCGTCTCGGCGGTGACGACCGGCGAGAACATCGACACCGCTATGGTCGCCGCGACCTCAGGCGTCGCCTGGGCAAAGCGGACCATGATGTCCGACGCCATCGAGTGGCCGAGAACCGCGATCCGGCCGTCGCCGAGCCCGCGAGCGTAGCGCGCGATCGCCGCGGTCTGCTCCACCAGCGCCCTGGTGGCGCCGGCCTCCTCGGTGATGCTGCCGGTCAGCGGGTCGGGGTTCCGTCCATGCCCGAGGAAGTCGAAGGTGACCGCCGTGTAGCCGTTGCGCGCCGCGCTGAGCGCGAAGGACTGCATCAGCTGCTGCGACCCGGCGAAACCGTGGGCGATGACCAGGACCGGTCCGGATGGGTCGCTGGCGGGACGGTAGACCCGGGCGGGAGTGCGGTTCACCGACACCGCTTCGACCGTTGTCCCGGAGCGGGCGGCCCCGAGGTTCCAGAGCGCCGAGGCGATCGCGGCCAGGGCGAGGAGGGCGAGCGCCACTTCGAGCGGCCAGCGCCGGGTCACGGACGGTCGTCCCCACGGTCCGCCGCCCGCGCCCGGGCGTCGCCCGGCGCCTCGCCCGCGGCCGGGGCAAGTCCGTACGGCGCCACCAGCGCCCAGACATGGGGCGGAATCATGCTGCGCATCCGTTGCGGCAGGTTGCGCCTGAGGTGCAGCACGGTCTCAACCGCCTTCATCTCGATGCGCGCCCTCGCGAACTCCAGGCCGCGCGGGCCGATCCGGGGCATCAACCAGCCGACCATCGGACGCAGCCAGTCCGGCATCGAGCGCAGCGGCCGCCCGCTCGACGTTGGCGAGGAAGCCCTTGACGGCGCCGCGCCGCTTGCCGGCGCTGCCTGGCTCGGCGGTGCGAACTTCGGAGCCGAGGAGCCCGAGCAGTTTCTCGCCGCGCTGGCTGCGGACCAGCAGCCACTGTTCGCCCTGGCCGGGCATGTAGCCGACGGAGATGTCCGACAGCACGTTGGTGTAGTCGACGCAGGTGCGGCAGGTCAGCGGGAAGAAATCGCCGGGCAGCTTGAAGATCGGCAGTTGCAGGAACGGCACCTCGCGGACCCTGCCGTCGGTGAAGCGCAGCTCGACGTGATAGTCGGCGCGGAACTCCAGGTACGAGATGCTGTCCGGGTCGTCGGCCAGCAGCGCCAGGAAGTCGTGGAAGCGCTCGGTGGTGGTGTTGTCGGAGCATGGGGTGCCGATGACGTACAGCCGCTCCAGGCCCAGTTCCGCCTCCAGCGCCCGCAGCGCGTAGACCTGGCACGGGATGCCGATGACCGCCAGCCGCTTGAACCCCAGGTCACGCGCCGGCTCGACCAGGGCCAGCAGCGGCGCGTATCCCATCCGCATGCCGCGGCAGCCGGCCATTCCCTCGGGCCGGGTCACCAGCACCGGGACCGGGCGCCAGCGGTCCTCGGGGTCGGGTGCCATGGTCAGCACCGCGTCGACCGCGCCGGCCTCCAGCAGGCGCTCGGCCAGGCGGGTGGCGATCCCAGTCCACTGCGCGCCCGGGATCGGCTGGGCGAGTGAGGCCCGCAGCATTCGGCGGAACGGGCCGAAGAACACCTCGTCGGGGCGCGAGGGATCGCGTGCGCGACCATGGACTCTAGCCTCGAGCCCGGCGTAGTCCGGCTTGATGAACTGGCAGGCCCGGCCGCAGCGCCCGGGATCGCTGGTGCGCGAGACGCTGCAATCGGTGCCCAGCGACCGGTAGGGAGCCGGCCCGGTTGGCACCGCCAAGCCGGCGGCGGGTCCGGAGGTCGACTCCCGCCGGGCGATCTCGTCCATCACGTCGACCAGCTCCTCGGCGCCGCGGCGGGCGGGCCGGAGCGAGCCGGCGACCGACCCGAACGTCGGTCAGTGCTCGAGCGACTTGACGATTTCCTCGCACATCTTCTTGGCGTCGCCGAACAGCATCATGGTGTTGTCCCGGAAGAACAGCTCGTTGTCGACGCCGGCGTAGCCCGAAGCCATCGAGCGCTTCACGAACAGCACGGTCTTGGCCTTCTCCACGTCGAGGATCGGCATGCCGTAGATCGGGCTGGTCGGGTCGGTCTTGGCGGCCGGGTTGGTGACGTCGTTGGCGCCGATCACGAACGCGACGTCGGTCTGGGCGAAGTCGCGGTTGATCTCCTCCAGCTCCAGCACCTCGTCGTAGGGCACGTTGGCCTCGGCCAGCAGCACGTTCATGTGGCCCGGCATGCGCCCGGCGACCGGGTGGATGGCGTAGCGCACGGTCACGCCGCTCTTCTTCAGGATGTCGCCCATCTCGCGCAGGGCGTGCTGGGCCTGCGCGACCGCCATGCCGTAGCCCGGCACGATGACCACCGACGAGGCGTTGTCCATGATGAACGCCGCGTCCTCGGCGCTGCCCGACTTCACGGTGCGGTCGCCGCCCGGCCCGCCGGCCGCCGCCGCGGTCTCGCCGCCGAAGCCGCCCAGAATGACGTTGATGAACGACCGGTTCATCCCCTTGCACATGATGTAGCTGAGGATGGCGCCTGATGAGCCGACGAGCGCACCGGTGACGATCAGCAGGCTGTTCTCCAGCGTGAAGCCGATGCCGCAGGCCGCCCAGCCGGAATACGAGTTCAGCATCGACACCACGACCGGCATGTCGGCGCCGCCGATCGGCAGGATCAGCAGGAAGCCAAGCGCCAGGGATATCGCGAAGATCAGCCAGAACGCCGTGTCGTTCTGATCGGCGATCAGCCAGCCGATGAGCGCGAACACCGCGATCCCGAGAACGGCGTTCAGCGGGTGCTGCATCGGGAACACCAGCGGCCGGCCGGTCACCAGGCCCTGCAGCTTGCCGAACGCGACGATCGAGCCGGTGAAGGTGATGGCGCCGATGGCGAGGCCGAGCGACATCTCGATCAGCGAGGCGGTCGCGATCGCGCCGGGCAGGCCGATGTTATAGGCCTCGGGTTTGAAGAACGCCGCGATCGCCACGAAGCACGCGGCCAGGCCGACCAGGCTGTGGAACGCCGCGACCAGTTGGGGCAGCGCCGTCATCTCGATGCGTCGGGCGATCACTGCGCCGATGGCGCCGCCGATGACGATGCCGACGATGATGGTCTCGTAGGACAGCACCGTTGGCAGCGCCAGGGTGGTGCCGATGGCGACCACCATGCCGGCCATGCCGAAGAAGTTGCCCTGGCGGGCGGTCTCCGGCGACGACAGGCCGCGCAGCGCCATGATGAAGCAGACGCCGGAGACGAGGTAGAGTAGGGCCGAGATCGTGCCGCTCATCGATTGTTCCCCCGCCTCACTTCTTCTTCTTCTGGAACATCGACAGCATCCTCTGCGTGACCAGGAAGCCGCCGAAGATGTTGACGCTCGCCAGGATCACCGCGAGGAAGCCCATGATCGACGAGAAGTCCATCTGGGACGGCCCGGCGGCGATCAGCGCGCCGACGATGATGACCGACGAGATCGCGTTGGTGACCGCCATCAGCGGCGAGTGCAGGGCCGGCGTCACCCGCCAGACCACGTAATAGCCGACGAAGCAGGCCAGGACGAACACGGTCAACCCGGCGACCGACGGGTCGATCTGGCTGGTGACGTCGACGACCGCGGGCGGGACCTCGACGACGACCGTGTCGCCGGCGCTGGCCGCCGCCTCGGCCGCCTGGGCGGCCAGTGCCTTCGCCTGCTCCGAGAGCAGGCGCAACTGTTCGGTGAGGGAAATCTCCGCCATCGTCGCCTCCTCAGGATTCCGTGCCGGAGCTGCCGGTTCCGCCGGCCTTCGGTTTCGACGCCGGCTTGCGCTTGGCCGGTGCCTTCGGCGCCTCGGTGGCCGCCGGGGTGGTGGCCTTCGGGGCAGCCGACTTCGAGGCAGCCGGTTTCGGAGCGTCGATCTTCGGCGGAGCCGCGGTCGGCTGCTCGAGCGGCAGCTTGAGCACCGCCTCGCTCACCACCTTGCCGCCGGTCGACACCATCGACGCCTTGATGATCTCGTCGCCGGTGTCGATCTTCAGGGAATTGGTGTCCTTGTCGACCAGGGGCGTCAGGAAGTTCAGCAGGTTCCTGGCGTACAGGGCGCTGGCGTCGACCGCGATCCGGCTCGGCATGTTGGTGTGGCCGACGATCTTCACACCGTATATCTCGACCACCTTGCCCGGCTCGGAGAGCGGGCAGTTGCCGCCCTGCTCGACCGCGAGGTCGATGATGACCGAGCCCGGCTTCATCGTCCTGACCATGTCCTCGGTCACCAGCACTGGGGCCGGCCGGCCCGGGATCAGGGCGGTAGTGATGACGATGTCCTGGCGCTTGATGGTCTCGGCGATCAGGTCGGCCTGCTTCTTCTTGTAGGCGTCGCTCATCTCCTTGGCGTAGCCGCCGGATGTCTCGGCCTGCTTGAACTCGTCGTCCTCGACCGCGACGAAGGTGCCGCCGAGGCTCTCGACCTGCTCCTTGGCGGCCGGGCGCACGTCGGTGGCCGAGACGATCGCGCCAAGCCGCTTGGCGGTGGCGATCGCCTGCAGGCCGGCGACGCCGGCGCCCATCACCAGGCAGCGCGCCGGCGGCACGGTGCCGGCGGCGGTCATCATCATCGGAAAGGCGCGACCGAACTCGGCGGCGGCGTCCAGCACGGCACGGTACCCGGCGAGGTTGGACTGCGAGGACAGCACGTCCATCGACTGGGCGCGGGTGATGCGGGGCACCATCTCCAGCGCGAACGCGGTCACCCCCTGCGCCGCCACCGCCTCGAGCAGCGCCCGGTCGCGGTAGGGTTCCAGCAGCGCCACCAGGACCGAGCCCTTCTTGAGGAGCGGGATCTCCTCCAGCGATGGCTTGCGGACCTTCAGCACGACGTCGGCGTCGCCGAGCGCCTCGCGGGCGGTGCCGACGATGGTCGCGCCGGCGGCTTGGTAGGCGGCGTCGACCACGGCCGCCGAGACCCCGGCGCCGGTCTCGACGTGAACCTCGAGCCCCATCTGGACGAAGCGCTTGACGGTGTCGGCCGACACCGCCACCCGCCGCTCACCCGGGTGACGCTCCTTGACGATTCCGATCTTCATTGAATCCCTCGCCTCCCGCAGGGTTTGACCGAACCATGCCGTCAGACGGCGCCGGGCGCAAGCGGAGGCTCGGAAAGCCTCCGGTGCGCGCGTCCGTCGCTCGCGAGGACCACCCTATTGGAAAGTAGCCCGGCGGCGATCAATCTCCAGCCTCCGCAGATCGTCGGCGCGCTGCCGCGCCAGGCCGTCGCGCGCCGCTCGGCAGGCTGCCGGAGTGGGACCCGGAGCCGTCGCCGGCGCACCGGTGCGCGGGGCGCACTCGCTCTCCAGCCGGTCGGCGATCATCCGCCAGCGACCCTCGCGTTCGGCCCTCAGCCGCTCGAAGAAGCGGTCCCGGGCGGTTGGGGTGGTGAACAGCGCCGGGCGCAGCCGCACGGTGAGGGCCGACGGCACCGGGCTGTCTGGCGGCACCCCGAACGGCGGCGAGGGTTCGGCCATCGGCGCCAGCAGCCTGCCGGCGACGAGCGTTGCGACCAGAGTCGGCAGCGGCCTTGCCTGGATGGTCTCGGTGGTCGGCTGGTAGCCGGCGCGTTCGCAGAGCACGCTCACCGGCAGGCCGAAGGCGAGGGTGTCGATGGTCAGCGGCGTCGGCCGGGCATCCTGCCGGGCGAGGGCGCCGATCACCCGGCAGCGCGCGTCGGCCGGATCGGCGGTCACCGTGGTCCGCGGGATCACCGGCGGCGGCGCCGGTTGCGTCAGGCTGGCGCAGGCGCTGAGCGCGAACACGATCAGGAGCAGGGGGACGAGGCGACGAATCATTCGGCGATCATAGCGCGTCGCCGCCGGGGCGACAGCCGCGGCGGAGCGTGGCATAACGCGCGCCCGACCGTTCGGAGAGCCGCCATGACCGACGCCCGCCCGACCCTTCGCCTGCAGCGCGGCGCCGACGAGCGCCTGCGGCGCGGCCATCCCTGGGTGTACTCCAACGAGGTCGACATGACCGCCGAGGCGAAGGCGATAGCGCCAGGCACGGTGGCACGCCTCGTCACCGACCGCGGCGAGGCGCTGGGGTGCGGCTACTTCAACCCGCACAGTCTGATCGCGGTGCGCCGGCTGTCGGACGACCCCGACCGGGCGATCGACGCGGCGTTCCTGGCCGAGCGGCTGTCGGCGGCGCTTGGCTGGCGCAAGC
>CAYNFA010000095.1:0-9679 GCA_964396345.1 uncultured Thalassobaculum sp. | reverse complement strand
GCCGGGCTGTCCGGCGCGGTGCCGAACCGCGGTCGCCTCGCCAAGGCCCGCCGGCTGTTCGCCGAGGTTCTGGATGCCCCGGGTGGCCTGAAGATCCAGACCATCCACGCCTTCGCGCAGTCGCTGCTCGGCCGGTTCCCGCTGGAGGCCGGGGTGCCGCCGGGCTTCCGGCTCGCCGACGACCGGGCGAGCGCGGTGCTGCTCGCCGAGGCCGAGGCGGCGGTGCTGGCGCGCGCGCGCTCGGCCGGTGACGGAGCCCTGGCGGTGGCGCTGGCGGTGGTCAACCAGAAGGCGGGCCAGGAGCAGTTCCGCGAGCTGATGCGGGCGGCCCTCGGCGCCCGCTCGCGCCTGACCGCCGCCCTGGCAGCCGCCGGCGGCCTCGCCGGGCTGGCGGCGGCGGTCCACGCCCGCCTCGGCGTCGAACCGGGGGTGACCGACCGCGATCTGCTGATCGCCGCCTGCCGCAGCGGCGCCGTCGATGCAGCGGCGCTTCGGCGGGCCTGCGAGGCGCTCGGCCACGGCAGCCGCACCGACATCGACCGCGGCGCCATCCTGGCCAACTGGCTGGCGGACGAGGACGAGGACCGGCGGATGGCGGCCTGGGACTTCTACCGCGGGGTGTTCCTGACCGCCGAGGGGCTGGTCCGCAAGTCGCTGGCGACCAAGGGGGCGCTGGGCTTCGACGCCGCTGCCGGCGATACTCTTCGGGTCGAGGCCGACCGGCTGGTCGCCGTCGAGGAGGCGCGCCGGGCTCGCGCCACGGCCGAGCGCACGGTCGCGCTGGTCACGCTGGCGGCCGCCGTGATCGCGGCCTACCAGGGCGAGAAGGCGGGCCGCTCGGTGCTCGACTACGAGGATCTGGTGGAGCGGGCGCGGTCGCTGCTGCACCGCCCCGGCGTCGCCGCCTGGGTGCTTTTCAAGCTCGACGGCGGGCTCGACCATGTCCTGATCGACGAGGCGCAGGACACCAGCCCGGCGCAGTGGGACATCGTGCGGGCGCTGGCCGAGGAGTTCTTCACCGGATCGGGCGCCCACGACGCCCGCCACCCCGGCGTCGAGCGCACGATCTTCGCGGTCGGCGACGTCAAGCAGTCGATCTACAGCTTCCAGGGCGCCGATCCGGCCGGGTTCGGGGCCGCCAGGTCGCACTTCGCCGGCCGGGTGACGGGTGCCGGCCGGCAGTTCCGACGGGTACCGCTGGAGCAGTCGTTCCGCTCCACCGACGCCGTGCTGCGCGCCGTCGACGCGGTGTTCGCCCGGCCCGAGGCGGCGGACGGTGTCGCCGAGACCGAGGTCGACGGTCTCACGGTGCCGATCGTTCACAACGCCGTTCGGACCGGCCGCGCCGGCCGGGTCGAGATCTGGCCGCTGGTCGAGCCGGATGACCCCGAGCCCGGCGCGCCCTGGGCGTTGCCGGTCGAGAGGCGGACGGCGGACGAGCCGCGCGCCCGGCTGGCGCATCGGATCGCCGAGCGGATCGGCGGCTGGATCGGCCGCGAGCCGCTGCCGGCCCGCGGCCGCACGGTCCGGCCGGGTGACGTGCTGGTGCTGGTGCAGCGACGCGGGCCGTTCGTCCACGAACTGGTGGCCGCGCTGAAGAAGGCGCGGGTGCCGGTCGCCGGCGTCGACCGGCTGGTGCTGACCGACCAGATGGCGGTCAAGGACCTGGTGGCGCTCGGCCGGGCGGTCCTGCTGCCCGAGGACGACCTGACCCTGGCCACGGTCCTGAAAGGGCCGCTGGTCGGGCTCGACGAGGACCAGCTCTACGATCTCTGCCAGGGCCGCGCGCAGCCGAGGGTGTGGCGCGAGCTGCGCCGGCGGGCGGTCGAAGGTGGCGCGCTGGCGGACGCCGACCGGCGGCTGCTGGACTGGCTCGACCTGGCCGACCGGGTGCCGCCGCACGACTTCTATCAGCGCGTCCTGGCGCGCGGTGGCCGCGCGCGTCTGGTGCGCCGCCTCGGCCATGAGGCCGAGGATGCGATCGACGAGTTCCTGGCCCAGGCGCTGGCCTACGAACGCGAGAGCACGCCGTCGCTGCAGGGCTTCCTGCACTGGCTGTCGGCCGGCGACTTCGAGGTCAAGCGCGAGTTGGAGGGAGCCGGCGACACCGTCCGGGTGATGACGGTGCACGGCGCCAAGGGGCTGCAGGCGCCGATCGTGGTCCTGCCGGACACCCTGAGGGTGCCGCGGCAGCAGGACCAGTGGCTGTGGCACGCCGCCGACGGCGCGCCGGAAATCCCGCTCTGGATCGCTTCCGCCAAGGACGCGGACCAAGTCTCCGGGGTTGCCCGTGCCGTCGCCCGGCGACGCCATGAACAGGAGTACCGCCGCCTGCTGTACGTTGCCATGACCCGGGCCGAGGACCGCCTGGTGGTGTGCGGGTGGCAGCAGCGCCGCGCCCCGGCCGCCGGCAACTGGTACGAGCTGATCCGCGCCGGGGTGGAGCCGATCGCGGCGCCCCGGCCGCTGGCGGACGATCCCGAAGGCCCGCCGGCGCTGGTGCTGGAGACCGCGCAATCGGCGCCGTCGCCGTCCGTCGCGCCGGAGGCCGGGGCCACCACCCCGCCGCTGCCGGAGTGGGCGACCCGGCCGCCGGCGCTGCCCGAACCCAGCCCGCCGCGGCCGCTGGCGCCGTCGCGGCCGGCTGGCGAGGAGCCGCCGGTGCGCTCGCCGCTCGACGCCGACGGCGGCCGCCGCTTCAAGCGCGGGCTGATCCTGCACCGCCTGCTTCAGACCTTGCCGGAACTGGCGCCGGCCGCCCGCCCCGAAGCCGGGCGGCGGTTCCTGGCGAGGCCGGTCCACGGCCTTGATCCCGAGACCGCCGAGGCTTGGCTCGCCGAGGCCCTGGCGGTGCTCGACGACCCGGCTTTCGCACCGGCCTTCGCCGCCGGGTCGCGGGCCGAGGTGCCGGTGGTCGGCGTCGTGCCGGGGCCGGACGGACCGGTGGTGGTGTCCGGCCGGATCGACCGGCTGGCGGTGGCCGGGGACGCGGTCCTGGTGGTCGACTTCAAGACCAACCGGCCGGCGCCGACCAGCGTCGATGCCGTGCCGGAAGCGTACCGGCGCCAGATGGACACCTACCGTGCGCTGCTCGCAGGCCTTTATCCGTCGTACGTGATACGGTGCGCGCTGGTGTGGACCGACGGGCCACTTCTGATGGAATTGCCTGCCCCGTGATCGGCGGCCGCCCGGCCGCCGGCCAGCGCGGTGCTTGACCCCCTACCCCCGCGTTCCTAGATTTGGCCGGAACGCATTCTTGGAGAGGACGATTCGATGGCGACGGTCCCGGTTTCCGACGGCTCCTTCGATGACGATGTGCTGAAGTCCGAAAAGCCTGTGGTCGTCGACTTCTGGGCGGAGTGGTGCGGGCCCTGCAAGATGATCGCCCCGGCCCTGGAGGAGATCTCGAGCGAACTGGCCGACAAGGTCACCGTGGCCAAGGTCAACATCGACGACAACCCCAAGACCCCCGCCGCCTACGGGGTGCGGGGCATCCCGACGCTGATGCTGTTCAAGGACGGCCAAGTGGCCGCCATGAAGATCGGCGCGCTACCGAAGGGCGACCTCAAGGCCTGGATCGAGGCGTCGATCTGATCCCTGAAGCGTGTGTACGCGCGGACGGCCCCGCTTCGGCGGGGCCGTCTTGCGTTCGGGCGGCCTCCAGCGGACCTTAGGGCAGCAGGACGACGCCCTGCATGAGCCGACGGGCGGTCCTGAAGACCACGGCGCTGCGGGCCTCGCCGGCCTCGACGACGGCGCCCACCGACAGCACCCCCGACGGGTTCGCCACCCGCACCTCGTCGCCGACGGTCGGCCGGGCCAGCCGGTGCGCGACGGTTCCCGGGATCCGCGCCGCCACCCCAAGGCACATGGCTCCGGTCAACGGCACCGCGCGGTGGGCGCGCTCCATCGAGATCATCCGGACCGACACGTCCTGGTCGGCGGCCGCCACGGTCCGGCGGTCCAGGGTGACGAACGGCGCCGGCGCCGACAGCAGCGCCACCTTCGGCACGGCGAGCCCGGCGTCCTCCGGACTGCGGGCCATGCCCATCGCCACCGCGGCCTGGCGCCGGATCGCGTCGAGCGCCGCCATGACGTCGCCGCGCGCCTCGATCGCGTCCGGCAGTTCGGTGCCGGCGAGCCCGAAGGCGGCGGCGTCGACGAACACCGCTGGGTTGGCGGCGTCGATCATCGTCACCGTGACCGGGCCCAGCCCGGCAACCTCCACGACGTCGGCCGTCCGGCCGGTCGGCAGCAGCCGTCCGGTCGCGGCACCGCCCGGGTCCAGGAAGTCGAGTCGGATGCGCGCTCCGGTACCGGCGACCCCGGCGATCGCGAAGTCGCCCTCGACCACCACCTTGCCGCCGCGCACCGGGAACCGGGCGTGGATGACCTTGGCGGTGTTGACCTGGTGGATGCGGACCAGCGCCTCGCCGTCGGCCACCCGCACCAGCCCCTCGTCGACCGCGAACGGCCCGACCGCCGAGGACAGGTTGCCGCAGTTGCTGGCCCAGTCGACCACCGGACGGTCGACCGAGACTTGCGCGAAGGTGTAGTCGACGTCGCAGTCGGGACGCGTCGGCGGGCCGATGATCACCGCCTTCGACAGCGACGACACCCCGCCGCCCATACCGTCGAGTTGCCGGCCGTAGGGGTCGGGGCTGCCGATCACCCGCAGCAGGATCGGGTCGATGGCGGAACGGTCGGCCGGCAGGTCGCGGGCGTGAAAGAACACCCCCTTGCTGGAACCGCCCCGCAGGAACGCCGCGGGGATCGCGCGCTGGGTCATGGCCGCACCCTGCCCTGGAAGAATTCCCGGCTGTGAAAGAACTCCCGGATCGTCGCGGCCGCCAGATCGGGTTCCTCATAGTGCACGAAGTGGCCCGAGCCTTCGGCGAAGCCGACCTCCACGTCGTCAAAGTACGCCGGCAGCACGTCCGCCCAGTCGGAGCGCAGCACCGGGTCGTGACGGCCCCACAGCACCCGCGTCGGCACCGTAATGACGGGGGGCTTGGGGGCGGTGCCCGCCATCATGGCAATCCGCATGGCGTTGGCCGAGACGTACCAGTTGAAGCCGCCCTGCAGATTGCCCGGGCGCAGGAAGTTGTCGACCCAGCGCTCCAGGACGGAGTCGAAGGCGTCCTTGCGGTGGCACCAGTGCTTCAGGAAATGCCCGATGTGGGCGCGGCAGGATTCGCGCGTCGCGCCGACCAGGCCGGCGGCGTACGGCATCTGGTGGAAGGTCTGGTACCAGATCTCGTTGATGTGGCCCGGATCCCTCCAGCGGGCGCCGACGCCGTGGGTGGCGCAGTTGAAGAACACCAGCCCGGCGACGCGCTCGGGAAAACGGATCGCGAGCCGCTGCATCACGAACGCGCCGACGTCGTGGCCGACGATGCCGACCCGCTCCAGGCCGAGGGCGTCGAGCAGGGCGATGACGTCGTCGGCCAGGGTGTCGGCGCCGGCCCGGTCGGATCGTCCGGCCTCGGGGTTGCCGCTCTCGCCGAAGCCACGGAAGTCCGGCGCGATCAGCCGGTATTCGCCGGCCAGCCGCGCCATCACCGGTTCCCAGGTTGCCCAGAACTCCGGCCAACCGTGCAGCAGCAGCAGCGGCGGCCCGTCGCCGGCCTCGGCGACGTGGGTGCGAAAGCCGGTCGTCTCGATGAACGCGTGACGGATCTCAACCATTGTTTCTCTCCATGCCGGGGATGCTCCTAGAGCCAGCCGAGGCGGCGGAAGACCAGGTAAGGCAACACCGCCGAGGCCGCCATCAGCCCCAGCGCGAACGGATAGCCCCACGGCCACGCCAGTTCCGGCATGGCCTGGAAGTTCATGCCGTAGATCGACGCGATCACCGTCGGCGGCAGGAACACCACGGCGGCGATCGAAACGATCTTGATGATCGCGTTCTGTTCGATGTTGATCATTCCGAGGGTGGCGTCGAGCAGAAAGGTCACGCGGTCGGACAGGAAATGCGCGTGGTCGGTCAGCGAGACGACGTCACGGCTGAGCGTCTTCACCTTGCCGCGCAGATCGCGGCCGGCCTTGGCGTCCATCAGCGCCTGCCCGAGATAGGTGGCGAGACGGCCGATGGTCAGCAGGCTTTCCTGGATCTTGGCGTTGAGCTCGCCCTTCTGGCCGACCTCGCGCAGCACGTCCTGGTACTCGACGGTCCGGCGCCGGCCGCGTCCCGTCGGCTGAAACACCTTTTCGGACAGCGCGTCCATCTCCCCGGCCAGTCGCTCCAGGGTGTCGGCGGTCCGGTCGATGATGGCGTCGAGCAGGCCGACAAGGATTGAGGGCGCGTCGTCGCCGATACCCGGCCGCTGGCAGCGGGCGGCGAACATCTCGAACGATTTCGGCTCGATGTACCGGATGGTTATCAATCGGTCCGCGGTCAGCACGAAGGTGATCGGGCGGGCCGTCGGCTGCGGGGTGTCGGTCCGGGACAGGATCGTGGCCGTCATGAACAGCCTTCCGTCGACCTGGAACAGCCGGCTCGACGCCTCGATTTCCTGCATCTCCTCACGGGTCGGGACGTCGACGCCGACGGCAGCCTCGACCAGCGCCTCCTCGGCCGGGGAGGGGTTCAGCATGTCGATCCACACCGCGTCGGCCGGGACGTCGCCGGCGTCGGCAACGCGTTCCAGTCGACCGTTCCGCTTCAGGTACACCTCAAGCATGCCGGGATCCCGTGAATGCCGCCGCGGCCGGAATACCCGCCGGGGGCGTCACCCGCAACCAGGATGGGGCGGTCATCCCGGACCGCCGTCGTCGAGCAACCCGTGCGCGGCGTGCCAGTCCCGCAACGACTGGTCCGGGTACCCTTGGTGGGTCGTGTCGCCATCGCGAATGTCGGCCCGCACCCACTCCGGCTTGTCCTCGAGCATCATGTGCACGCTGTGCGGCGGCGGCGGCAGCGGCGTGTCGACCGCGCTCGCGAAAGGGTGCACCAGATCCGGCCAGGAGGGGTCGGAGACCCAGAGCGCCGAGCCGCAGCGCCGGCAGAATCGCCGCTCGGCCGCGCTCTGGCGGCCGTCGATGACGGCGCTGTAGACGGCCACATGCTCGGCGCCGTCGACCTCCAGACTGCCCGCCGAGGCGCCCAGGTTAATTGCGAAGCCGCCACCGCCGTCGGTCTTGCGGCAGATCGAGCAGTAGCACCGCAGGTACGGCGCCGGCGCGTAGGCGTCGCACCGGAACGCGACCGCGCCGCAGCGACAGGACCCTTCGAGACGCATGGTGATTCCTCCTTGGCCGGTTGGTGTGGTCGGTTGGCGTGGTCGGACGGCGGGCGTGGTCGGATGGCGACCCTCGAATGCCGGACGGCCCGGCTCGCGAGGTTCTCATCGGCGGCCGGGGATGCTACCAGCATTGCCGTCCGGATGACCGTCGATGGAGATCTTGGATTCATGACCGAGGGTGTACGCCTTGCCTTCCAGTGGGTGGCGATGCAGTGGCTGGGCCTGCCGGTGCTGGGCCTGCCGGTGCTGGCGCTGTTGACGCTGCTGTCCGTGACGCCGGCGGCAGCGCAACTGCCGGGCCTGCCGGCCGACACCGCCGATCAGCCGGCCATCGCCGGCGAACTCGATGAATTGGTCAAGACGCTCGAGGATCCGCAGCGCCGCCAGCAGCTGGTGCAGGACCTGAAGGCGATCCTGGCGGCCCAGCGCAAGGCGGCCGAACAAGAACGGGCGTCCAGCGTCGGCAACCATCTCGGCGACGCGGTGGCGACCCACTCCGAACGGGTCGGCGCGGTTTTCCAGCGTTTCGTCGACTGGCTCGGCACCTTCGACCAGTTGCCGGGCTGGATCGCCAAGCAGGCGGAGGATCCGCGCCGGCGGTTGTTCTGGACCGAGGTCGGCACCGTCGTCGGCCTGACGGTGCTGACGGTGCTGATCGCCCGCTGGGGCGCCGGTCTGGCGTTGCGCGGTCCGATCGGCCGGCTGCGCGCGGCCGAGCCGGCCAGCGTGCAGAGCCGGATTTTTCTGGCCATCACGCTCGCGCTGCTCGAGGCCTTCATCGTGGCGGTGACGATCGCCGCCGGCTACGCCACCCTGGTCCTGGTCAGCGGCCGACCGGCGGTCGAGGAGGGGGCGCTGGTGCTGGTGTATGCCTGGGCGATCCAGACCGGCGTCGGCGTGCTCGCCCGGTTTGCGCTCGCGCCTCACGCCGAGCAACTGCGCCTGGTGCCGCTGCGCTCGGAGACCGCCGCCTACCTCTACATCTGGACCATGCGCCTCACGACGGTGGTGGCGTTCGGCTTCGTCGGGTCACGGCTGGCCGAGCCGTTCGGGGTCGGCGAGGTCGGGGCTCGCGGCATCGAGATCGCCGCCGCGCTGCTGTTCACGGTGCTGCTGATCGTCCTGGTTCTGCAGAGCCGGGACGACTTCGCGGCGGTGCTGCGGGGGCGGAACGGCGCCCAGGTCGGCCAGCGGGTGCGCGGCCGTCTCGCCGACGTCTGGCATGTGCTGGCGGTGCTGTACGTCCTGGTGGCCTTCGGGATCTTCGTGTCCGGCGAGCAGGACGGCTTCCTGTTCCTGGTCAAGGCGACGGTCGTGACGGTCGTGGCGTTCACCGTCGCGGTGGCGGTGGGCCGGCTGGCGCATCGGCTGATCGAGCGGCTGTTCCGGGTCGACGACGACCTGAACGCGCGGTTTCCGGGCCTGCGCGACCGCGCCGGGCTCTACCGGCCGGTGCTGACCAGGACGATCGATGTCACCCTGGGGCTGCTGGCGTTCGGGGTCTCGCTCGGGGCCTGGGGACTCGACCTGTACGGGGCGATCGGCGCCGACGGTCGCGCCAGACTGCTGCAGAGCTCGGTGGTGGTGATCCTGGTGATCGTCATCGGCGTGGCGGTCTGGGAGTTCGCCAGCGGGGCCATCCAGCGTTCGCTGACCGGCACCTACCCGGACGGCACCCCGCGTCAGCCGAGCGGTCGCGCCAAGACCCTGCTGCCGCTGCTGCGCCGGGTGATCATGATTGCCCTGGTCACCTTCGTGGGGTTGATCGTGCTCTCGGAAATCGGGGTCGACACGGCGCCGCTGCTCGCCGGTGCCGGTGTCGTCGGTCTCGCCATCGGCTTCGGCTCACAGGCCTTGGTTCGCGACATCATCACCGGGCTGTTCATCCTGATCGAGGACACCATTTCGGTCGGCGACGTGGTTACCGCCGGGGGTCACACCGGCGTCGTCGAGGACATCTCGATCCGGACCCTGCGCCTGCGCGATCTCGAGGGCTCGGTCCACGTGGTGCCGTTCGGCGACGTCACCGCCGTGATCAACATGACCAAGGATTTCTCGTTCGCGCTGCTGGATATCGGCGTTGCCTACCGCGAGGACACCGACCATGTCAGCGCGATCATCCGCGAGGTCGGCGAGGAGTTGAAGCGGGACCCGGAGCACGGTCCGAAGATCCTCGAGCCGATCGAGATCATGGGCGTCGACCAACTCGCCGATAGCGCGGTGATCATCCGGGCGCGCCTGAAGACCAAGCCGATCCTGCAGTGGGGCATCAAGCGCGAGGTGAACCGGCGCCTGAAGAAGCGCTTCGACCTCGAGGGCATCGAGATCCCGTTCCCGCACCAGACCCTCTACTTTGGCGTCGACAAGGACGGTACCGCGCCGCCGGGCCGAATTCTCCTGCAGGCCGAGCGGGCCGCCGCGACGCTCGAACACAA
>CAYNFA010000094.1:0-9692 GCA_964396345.1 uncultured Thalassobaculum sp. | reverse complement strand
GTACCGCCAGGCCGGCCAGCCCGACCCCGATCGACACCGTCTCGGTGCCGGTGATGCCGTCGATGCCGTCCATGAAGTTGTAGAGGTTGACGAACCACAGCCAGCCAAGCGCCGTCAGCGGCAGATCGATCCACGCCGGCGCGACCGCGGCCAGCGCCCCCTGCCCGTCCAGGGCCCACAGCCCGACCGCGACCGCCAGCGCCTGCACGCCGAGCCGCAGACCGGCGCCGCGGTCGCGCAGATCGTCGGCAAACGAGATTGCACCCAGCGCCAGCGCCGCCGCCAGCGGTGCCAGCCATTGGGCGAGTTCGGTCGCCGGCAGGGTCGTTACCGCCAGCCAGGCCCAGGCGGCGGCCACCGCCGCCACCACCGCGATGCCGCCGCCGCGCGGCACCGGCACCGTGTGGCTCGAACGCTCGTTCGGCCGGTCGAGAACGGCCCGGCGGGTCAGCACGCCGATCAGCGCGCGGGTGCCGAGACACGCGATGAAGAAGGCCAGGAAGGGCGCCACGAGAGTCGAGTATGCGACCATGACCGCGCTTATACCGGAGCGCCCGGAGCGGAGATAGACGTCAGGCGCGCCAGCGATCAGGCGGTGCGCCGCTCCTCGCGCCGGAGTGCCCATTTGATGGTCAGCGAGCCATCGTCGCGAACCGCGCCCGCCGGCGTCGCCAGGACCAGTTGCCGGCAGCGCTGCAGGGTTCCCCGATCGCCGAAATACACGCTGTCCTGAAGTTGCAGGGCCCCGCCGGCCGAGCGCAGCCGCCAGCCCCCATCCCCCATCCCCGAGGCCGTCCGCAGCAGCGCCGCGGCACCGTTCTGGACGACAGAGGCAGCGACGCGCGGGTGCAGGTGGAAGCGGATCACCGCTTCGGCCGGCCGGGCGCCCGGGCCGCCGGCGTAGGTCAGCACGTCCTCGCCGCGAAGGTCGTCACCGCCGGCTGCCAGGTACAGACGTCGGCGGTGGGTGACGCCGTGGGTCTCCGCGTAGCCATCGTGCTCGGCCTCGACCCAGACCGCACCGTCGGCCTCCCAGCGCTCGACACGGACCCGGGTCGGCCGTCGGCCGAGAGCGCCATCGCTGCCGATCTCGCTTGAGTTGGTGTCGTCGACCACCAGCGCCGAGTGCGCCGCAGTCGCCCGCAGCGCCGCCTCCCAGCGCGGGTCGGCCGGCGCGGCGCCGCAGTTGACGATCAGCCGCTCCTTGCCGACCGACAGTTCGAAGGACAGCGAGCCGGCGTGCACCAGGTTCTCCTCGGCGGTCGGCACGCCGGTGTCCATGATCGCCACCGCCCGACCCGCGGTCAGCCTCTCGAAGCCGGTGTCGGTGGCCGACGTCACCGCCCTGGCCTTGGATTCGGTGCGGGCAAGCAGCGAATCGATCCGCCATACCGTGCCCTCGGTGGCGCCGTTGAACAGCGCCAGCCCACCGTCGCCATGGCGCATCATGCGCAGCACGCCGGTCATCCGGCCGATCGCCTCGTCGAGGCCGCCGGTCGACTCCCGCCCGGCGGCGCGCAGGGCAGCGCGGGCGTCGACCAGCCCGGCGAGCACGGTCAGCTGGGCGCGCGGCGAGCGCGCCCGGTGGCCGCCATCGGGAAAGATCTGGTCGCGCACCGTGGCGTCCAGCCGATCGACCAGCGCCTGCAGCCGGTCGCCATCATGGCCAAGGGCGACACCGGCGGTAATGGCGCCGCGCAGCGCCTCGATCCGGGCAATCCCGTCGGGCCCACCTGACAGCGCGCCCAGCAGGTGGCGGTGCTGGCGCGCCAGGCTGGCGAGCACGGCCTCGCGGAAGCTCTCGTCGGCCGATTCCGCGAAGAAGCCGAAGGTGGCGACCCAGGCGGCCAGCCGCGACGACAGGATATCCGAGCGCCAGGCCAGCCGGTCCCAGCGGTCGAACACCTCGATCCAGCCGCCGACCAGGTCGCGGGCGCGGCGCCGGGCGGCGTCTCCGCCGAGGTCCCGCAGGTCGCGCAGCCATTCGAAGCGGTGCAGGGTCTCGGCCGCCCCGTCGGTCAGGCCGTCGGTGCGCCAGGGATCGGCGCCGACGTGGACAAGTTGCCCCGCGACCGGAAAGGCGCCTTCGAGTATCTCGCGCCCGGCATCGGCGTCGCCCGGCCAGGGATCGGTGAGCGCCACCGCCAGCCCGTCGGGCGCGTCCCCGCTGATCCGCCAGGCGTGAATGGGGGAGGCGTACCAAGCCTCGCGAAGCCGACGGCCGAAGCCTCCGGCCGCCGTCATGCCGGTCCCCGCAGCCGGCTGATGTTCGCGGCGTAGGCTTCGGGGCCGCCCTTGAAGGTGGCGGTGCCGGCGACCAGCACGTCGGCCCCGGCCGCGACGACGCGCGGCGCCGTCTCGATGGTGACGCCGCCATCGACCTGCAGGCGGATGTCCCGCCCGCTGGCGTCGATCCGCGCTCGCGCTGCCGCGATCTTCGCCAGCTGGCCGTCGATGAAGGCCTGGCCGCCGAAGCCCGGGTTGACGGTCATCACCAGCACCAGGTCGACCAGGTCCATGACGTTGTCGAGGGCCTCGACCGGCGTGCCGGGGTTGAGGGCGATGCCGGCCCGGGCGCCGAGCGACCGCACCAGCTGAAGCGTGCGGTGAATGTGCGGGCCGGCCTCGGGATGCACTGTAACCACCTCGGCGCCGGCGTCCACGAAGGCGGCGACGAACGGGTCGACCGGCGCGATCATCAGATGCACGTCGAAGGTTCGGGTGGTGTGCGGCCGCAGCGCCTTCACCACGGCTGGACCGATGGTCAGGTTCGGCACGAAATGGCCGTCCATGACGTCGATGTGAATCCAGTCGGCGCCGGCGGCGTCGATGGCGCGGACCTCCTCACCGAGCCGCGCGAAGTCGGCGGACAGGATGGAGGGAGCGATCAGGATGTCGCGGGGCATGAGCGGGTCATTATCAGTTTGCTCGGACGGCTTCAAGCGCCGCCGCCGGACCTTCAGGCGCGGACGAGGCGACAGGCGTAGAACCCGTCAACGCCGCCTAGGTTCGCAAGCTGATCGGGACGGCTGCGCAGATCGCCCTCCGGAGTAACCAGCTCGGCGAACCCGCCGACCTCTTCAGGGCGAATCGGAATCCGGCTGAGCCCGGCGTCGGACGCCAGCGCCGCCGCCACCCGGTCGGGCCCCTCCACCGGCTCCAGCGAGCAGGTGCAGAACACCAGCACGCCACCGGGCGCCAGCATGCGCGCGGCGTTGGCGATCAGCCGGTCCTGCAGGGCCGACAGCGCCGCCGTGTCGGCGGCGTTCTTCAGCCAGGGAATGTCCGGGTGCCGCCGGATCGTGCCGGTTGCCGAGCACGGGGCGTCCAGCAGGATCGCCTCGGCGGGCGAGTCGAGCTTCATTTCGGTGGCGTCGGCCACCCTGGTGGCGGCCACCAGGCCGAGCCGGGCAAGGTTGCGCTCCAGCCGCTGCAGGCGCGGCTTCGACCGGTCGACGGCCAGCACCTCGGCGCCGGCAGCGGCGAGCTGGGCGGTCTTGCCGCCGGGCGCCGCGCACAGATCCACCACCCGCCGGCCGGCGAGCGGACCGAGCAGCCGGGCCGGCAGCGCCGCCGCCATGTCCTGCACCCACCAGCCACCTTCGGCGAACCCGGGCAGCGCCTCGACGCGCCCGTCGAAAGCCCGGCGCAAGGTGCCGGTCGGCAGGATCGTGGCGCCGAGACGCTTGGCCCAGCCTTCCGGATCGTTCTTCACGGTGATGTCGAGCGGCGGCTCCACGAAGCCGGCCGCCGCGATCGCCTGGGCGGTGGCGTCGCCGTAGGCCGCGCGCCAGCCATCCCCCAGCCAGGTCGGCAGGGCGTCGAGCGCCGAGAGCGTCAGGATCTCTCCGCGCCCCTCGCGGTCGAGCCGCCGCAGCACGGCGTTGGTCAGCTTCACGAACGGCTCGAAGCCACGCGAGCGCACCAGCGTCACGGCGCTGTCCACCGCCGCGTGCGGCGCCACGCCGAGG
This sequence comes from uncultured Thalassobaculum sp., assembly GCA_964396345.1. GTDB lineage: Bacteria > Pseudomonadota > Alphaproteobacteria > Thalassobaculales > Thalassobaculaceae > Thalassobaculum_A. The sequence continues at coordinate 5,721 of CAYNFA010000094.1, read as the reverse complement.
ATCAGCAGCTCGGTCGCCGCCAGCCGCAGGATGTCGTAGACGACCGCCGCCTTGGCCGGCAGCGGCTTGTCGATGCAGGTGTCGATCAACCGGTCGACATGGCCGAGGCGGCGCAGCGTGGTCGCGACCAGCAGCCGCGCGAACCCGCGGTCGCGATCCGGCAGCTTGGCCAGCCCGTCATGCGCGGCCAGCGCCTCGTCCAGCGGGGTGCGCTTCGAAAGGACGGCGCGTAACAGGTCGAACGCGACGCTGCGCGACGCGGAGACCTTGACTTCGGATGCGGGACGGGTATCAGCCATGGCTGCCCTTTGAGCACGCATGGCCGGCGCCCTCAAGGGTTCTCGTCAACCCCAGGGACCGCGCCCCGAATCGGCACCCCCGGCCATTGCCCGCAGCCGGGCGATGCGCTCGCGCATCGGCGGGTGGGTGGCGAACAGCGAGTCCACCGAGTGCGCGTGCAGCGGATTGACGATAAAGAGATGGGCGGTCGCCGGGTTGGCTTCAGCGACATGGTTGTCGATGCGCTTGGCGGCGCCGTCCAGACGATCCAGCGCCGAGGCGAGCCAGAGGGGGCGGCCGCAGATCTTGGCGCCGAGGGCGTCGGCGTCATATTCCCGGGCCCGGCTGATCGCCAGCTGGACCAGGGTGGCCGCCAACGGCGCCAGGATCGCCATCAGCAGCACGCCGATGCCACCGAGCGGGCTGTTGCGATCGCTTGACCCGCCGAACATCGACGAGAACATGGCGAAGTTGGCGAGCATCGACAGCGCGCCGGCGACCGTCGCGGTCACTGTCATGATCAGAGTGTCGCGGTTCTTCACGTGGGCCAGTTCGTGCGCCATCACCCCTGCCACCTCCTCGTGGCTCAACTGGCGCAGCAGCCCGGTGGTCGCGGCGACCGCCGCGTTCTCAGGATTGCGCCCGGTGGCGAAGGCGTTCGGCTGGTCCTGTTCGATGATGTAGACGCGCGGCATCGGCAGTTCGGCGCGCTGGGCAAGCTGGGCCACCATGTCGTGCAGCCACGGCAGGTCGGCGCGCTGGATCTCGCGGGCGCCGTGCATTCGCAGCACGATCGAGTCGGAGTTCCAGTAGGCGAAGAAATTCATCGCCACGGCCACCACCAGGGCGATCATCATTCCGCCCTGGCCGCCGAGCGCGTAGCCGGCAACGCCGAACAGCGCCGCCAGCGCCGACAGCAGCACTCCGGTCCGGAAGACGTTCATCGTTCAGTTTCCAACTCGCCTCGACACGCCGCTGAAATGGCCCGCGTGGACGGGCCGTTCAAGGACTGGCAGACGCCCGGCCTCCACCTATATCCTGGCATCATGAGCAAGACCCCCAGTGCTTTCCGCGACGTTCGCACCCCGCAGTCGAAAGCCGGGGACGCCCCGGCTTCGACGCCGGTAGAAACGCCGCGCCTCGACCCGCGCGCCGCTGCCGCCGACCTGCCGCCCGAGTGCGGCGGTTACGCCGGACCGGAGCCTACCCGCTTTGGCGACTGGGAGCACAAGGGGCGCTGCACGGATTTCTGAGCGGCCGCACCTCTACCGCCCCACCAGTTCCACCACGCCGGCCTCCGTGCCAAAGTCGCGGCAACGACAATCCCGCGACACGGAGGAATCCCCATGACATCGCTGCGCGACAAGCTGCGCCCCGGCAAGCTGTTGGCCGCCCCCGGCGTGTTCGACGGCATCTCCGTCCGGCTGGCCGACCGCATGGGGTTCGAGTGCCTGTACATGACCGGCTACGGCACGGTCGCCTCGCATCTCGGCCTGCCGGACGCCGGACTGGCTTCTTACCGCGACATGGTCGACCGGGTGCGGATCTTCGCCGGCCTCGCCACGACGCCGCTGGTTGCCGACGGCGACACCGGCTATGGCGGGTTGCTGAACGTCGAACACACGGTCCGGGGCTACGAGGCTGCCGGCGCCGCCGCCATCCAACTAGAGGACCAGGAATTTCCCAAGAAGTGTGGGCATACGCCCGGCCGGAAGGTGATCCCGATCGAGCAGGCGGCCGCCAAGATCCGGGTCGCCGCCGAGGCGCGCGACAGCCGCGACTTCCTGATCATCGCCCGCACCGACGCCCGCACCGGCCTCGGCCTCGACGAGGCGCTGCGCCGGGGCGAGGCGTTCGCCAAGGCCGGCGCCGATATCCTGTTCGTGGAATCGCCGGAGTCGGTCGAGGAGATGGAACGGATCGGCAAGGCGTTCGACCTGCCGCTGCTGGTCAACGTGGTGGAAGGCGGCAAGACACCGGTGCTGAGCGCCGCCGAGTACATCGCCATCGGCTACCAGATGGCGATCTATCCCGCCCTCGGGTTCCTCGCGGTGGGGGCGGCGCTGGAATCGGTGTACGGCACCCTGAAGACCACCGGCGCCTCGACCGAGGTCACCGCCCCGCTCGCCGACTTCATGGGCTTCTCGCGGGCGATGGGCTTCGAGAAGGTCTGGGAGTTCGAGAAGGCCCACGCCGGCATGGAAGGCGGCTAAGGTCGCGCTATGCCGCCTGTTTCTGCAAAAGGATCAGCCGCGCGGCGCCGTAGCGGCGGTCGTCGGCGAGGGTGTAGCCCGTCGGCGCCGCCACGCTCTCCTTCTTGCCGACCTCGACGGCGATGACGGTGTTGGCGCCGATCCAGCCGCCGCGGCCGATGGTGTCGAGCGCCTCGACCCACAGGCCGGAGCCGTAGGGCGGATCCATCAGCACCAGGTCGGCCGGAGTGGTCGTGCGCTCAAGGAAGCGGGTGGCGTCGGTCTCGCGGACATGGACCATGCCGGCCGCCCGAAGCTTGGCGATGTTGGTGCGCAGCGCCTCGAGGGCGGCCGCCCCGCTTTCCACGAACACGATCTGGTTGGCGCCGCGCGACAGTGCCTCGAGGCCGAGCGCGCCAGTCCCGGCAAACAGGTCGAGCACGCGGGCGCCGCGCAGGGTCAACGGGAACCTGCCGCCCTCCAGGATCGAGAACAGCGCTTCGCGGGCGCGCTCGGAGGTCGGGCGAATTTCCAGCCCCTCCGGCGCGACGAGCCTAGCCCCGCGGTGTTTTCCGGCGACGATCCGCACCCGGCTTCCCCCTGTCCGTGCCGGGTCCACCCGGTCTTCCGCCGTCGCGTCCCGGGCCGCCACGCCGAGGACCGTCACCGCGCGGTCCATCACCCCGGGGGCCGTCACCACGAGGACCATCGCTCCGGGGCCGCCCACCGGACCCGGGTCCCTTCGGGCCGCCGGGTCGAGGACCATCCCCACGAGGGCCGTCACCCCGAGGGCCGTCACCCCGAGGACCGTCCCGCCGAGGACCGTCCCGCCGCGGTACATCACGCTTCGGGCCGTCGCGCTTCGGGCCGTCGCGCTTCGGGCCGTCACGCCTCGGGCCCTCCCCGGTCGCCTCGTCGCGCTGCGGCCAGTCACGCCTGACTCCGTCGCGCCCGGGGACCTCGCGCCGGGGGTGACCCGGCTTGGCGACCTCGCGCTTGAAGTCGGCCACCCGGCCGCGCTTCGGACGCCCCGCCCTCGGGGTCCCGTCGGGGGCCTCGGCCTCCGCTACCGTCGGCTTCAGGCGCAGCGTGCCGGGCTTGGTGGCTGCCGGCTTTACCGCACCCGGCTTGGCCACGCCCAGCTTCGCGGGCCCCGGCTTGCGGCCCGGCGGCTGCGTGCCGGTGCGCTGCGGTTTTGCCTTGGCATGGCCGCTGTCGTCGCCCTTGTCGAGCCCGAGCTGGTCCTTGAGCACCCGGCGCTTGACCTCCTCGACCGCCCCCGGTTCGATGTCGCCGAGCTGGAACGGCCCGTAGGTGACGCGGATCAGCCTGCTGACGCTGAGGCCGACATGCTCCATCACCCGCCGGACCTCGCGGTTCTTGCCCTCGCGCAGGCCCACGGTCAGCCAGGAGTTGGTGCGCGTCGCCTTGTCGATGGTGACCTCGATCGGACCGTACTCGAGGTCGTCGATGCGAATGCCCTTCTTGAGGTTGTTGAGCTTCGCCTCGTCGAGCGGGCCGAACACCCGCACCCGGTAGCGCCGCACCCATCCGGTCGACGGCAGTTCCAGGTAGCGCGCCAGTTCGCCGTCGTTGGTCAGCAGCAGCAGTCCCTCGGAATCGATGTCGAGCCGCCCGACCGTCACCACCCGCGGCAGGTCCTTCGGCAGCTTGTCGAACACCGTCGGCCGGCCCTCGGGATCGCGGTTGCTGGTCACCAGCCCGTCGGGCTTGTGGTAGCGCCAGAGCCGCGGCGGCTCGATCGCCGGCACCGGCTTGTCGTCGACCAGGATCACGCTGTCGTCGTCGACGTTGACGGCCGGCGAGGCGAGCACCACCCCGTCGACCTTGACCCGGCCCTCAACGATCCAGCGTTCGGCGTCTCGGCGCGAGCACAGGCCGGCGCGGGCAAGGCGCTTGGAAATTCGCTCGGGCCCGCGGCTCTCCTCGAACAGCGGGCCGAGATCGGTGGGGACGCGTCGGGGTGTTTTCGATGGCGTGGAGGAGCGGTGTACCGCGCGCCGACCGGCGTGACAATCGCCACGCGACCGCGTATGCCCGCCCCATGACGGGCGACGGCAGCATGGCGAGGGCCCTGGCGGCGGCGCGGGCGGCCGCCGCGGCCGGCGAGGTGCCGGTCGGGGCGGTGGTGGTGCACGCGCCGACGGGTCGTGTGCTGGCCGAGGCAGGCAACCGCGTCGAAATCGACCGCGACCCGACCGCGCACGCCGAGATGTTGGCGATCCGCGCGGCGGCCCGGGCGCTCGACACGCCCCGCCTGACCGATTGCGACCTCTATGTCACCCTGGAGCCCTGCGCGATGTGCGCCCAGGCGATCGCGCACGCCCGGATCCGCCGCCTGGTGTTCGCCGCCTACGACCCCAAGGGCGGCGGCGTCGAGCACGGCGCGCGGGTGTTCGGGCAGCCGACCTGCCACCACCGCCCGGAAATCGTCGGCGGCGTCGAGGAGAGTGCTGCGTCGGCGCTGCTGAAGGCGTTCTTCGCCGACCGCCGCTGACGCGGTTCAGGAGAGTTCGGCGAAGGCCAGCCGCCGGTCGGTGGCCTTCGCCTTTTTCTTGAGCCGCGCGATCTCGGCCATCACCCGGTCGGTCGGTACCGGGTCGCGCCCCGTCGGCAGCACCAGCAGGCCGGCGCTGCATGTCAGCAGTCCGAACCGCCGCACCAGCCCGTCGCGCCCTGCCGCTTCGAGATAGCCAAGGTGCCGAGCCTCGGGTTCGTAGAAGCTCTCGACCTCGTGCTGGAAGCGGTCCATCAGGCCGCGCACCCGCTCGCGGACCGAGGACGCATCGGCGCCCGAGAAGCCGGCGAAGAAATCGTCGCCACCGATGTGCCCCAGAAAGCTTCCGGCCTCGGCGAGCGCCTTTTGCATCAGTTCGGCGAACAGCTGGATCGCCCGGTCGCCTTGCCGGAAGCCGTAGGCGTCGTTGAACGGCTTGAAGTTGTCGAAATCCATGTACACCAGGATCCGGTCGGTGCTGGTGTCCGCGAGCGCGTCCGCCACCCAGTCGCCGATCGACAAATTACCCGGCAGGCGGGTCAAGGGATTCTGGTCGCGGGCCGCCGCCAAGTTCTTCTCGTGCACCGCTCGCAGGATCGCGATCGAACCCATGAACCCGGCGTACCGGCCGTGCTCGACCATCAGCACTCCGGGGGCATCGACCCGGTGGGCGAACAGCTCAAGGATCTTCTCGATTGGCGTCTCGATGGCGGCCACCGGGCACGGCCGCAC
>CAYNFA010000093.1:0-9711 GCA_964396345.1 uncultured Thalassobaculum sp. | reverse complement strand
ATCACCCGGATCCCGCAGCTGGTGATCGCCCGGGTGCACGCGCTGGCCACCGCCGCCGGCTGCCAGCTGGTGGCGAGTTGCGACCTCGCCGTCGCCGCCGAGGGCGCGAAATTCGCCACGCCAGGGGTCAACATCGGGCTGTTCTGCTCAACCCCGATGGTGGCGATCAGCCGCAACATCGGGCGCAAGAAGCTGATGGAAATGCTGGTAACCGGCGAGGCCATCGACGCCGCCACCGCCGAGACCCTCGGCCTGCTGAACCGGGTGGTGCCGGCGGAGCAGCTGGACGCCGCGATTGCCGAACTGGCCGGCAAGATCGTCTCGAAGTCGCCGCTGACCCTCGCCATCGGCAAGCAGGCGTTCTACGCCCAGCTCGAGCAACCCATGGCCGACGCCTACACCACCGCGAGCGCCGTGATGACCCGCAACATGCTGGCGCGCGACGCGCAGGAGGGCATCGACGCCTTCATCGCCAAGCGCGCGCCGGTGTGGCGGGGGGAGTGATGCCCGCGCCCGTCGCTTCGTGGGTCCCGGATCGGTCCGTCCCGCTGGCGCGGGCCGTCCCGTCCGGGATGACGTCGGAAAGAGGAGATTCCCCCTCTGACGTCATCCCGGACCGGACCGCCAGGGGCGGGACGGATCCGGGACCCACCCGCCGCCCCGCCGTTCCCGACCTTCAGCAGACGGATTCCTGACCATGGCCGACACCGAACCGACCGCGGCGGTCGTGCACGACGCCTACTCCGACGACTACATCCGCCGGATCCTGCGCGGGGTTAAGACCATCGCCATGGTCGGCGCGTCGGACAACTGGAACCGTCCCAGCTACTTCGCCATGAAGTACCTGCAGCAGAAGGGCTACCGGATCTATCCGGTCAACCCGAAGGTGGCCGAGGCCGGCGGCGCGATCCTCGGCGAGCGGGCCTACGCCGACCTCGATTCCCTGCCCGAGACCGTCGACATGGTCGACGTGTTCCGCAACTCCGAGGCCGCCGGTCCGGTCACCGACGCCGCCATCGCGCACGGCGCCAAGGTGGTGTGGATGCAGCTCGGCGTGCGCCACGACGCGGCGGCGGCACGCGCCGAGAAGGCCGGCCTCGACGTGGTGATGAACCGCTGCCCGAAGATCGAGTTCTCCCGGCTGTTCGGCGAGCTTGGCTGGCACGGCTTCAACAGCCGGGTGATCTCGTCCAAGCGCCGCACGCCGGGGAGCAGCGACGCCGTCAAGGGCGACGGCGACGTCGGCGACGGCTTCGTCGCCAAGGGCTTCGAGACCCTGGCGATCCACGCCGGGGCGGCGCCCGATCCCACCACCGGCGCGCGCTCGACGCCGATCTACCAGACGACAGCCTACGTGTTCGACGACGTCGACCACGCCGCCTCGCTGTTCAACCTGCAGACCTTCGGCAACATCTACTCGCGGCTGTCGAACCCGACGGTGGCGGTGCTGGAGGAACGGATCGCCGCGCTCGAAGGCGGCCACGGCGCCACCTGCACGGCGTCTGGGCATTCGGCGCAGCTGCTGGCGCTGTTCGCGCTGATGGGACCGGGCGACCGGTTCGTGGCGTCGAAGCGGCTGTACGGCGGCTCGATCACCCAGTTCGGGCGGACCTTCAGGAAGTTCGACTGGCACTGCGACTTCGTCGACGCCGAGGAGCTGGAGGTGGTCCGCCAGGCCGCCCTGCACCCCAGCTGCAAGGCGATCTTCGCGGAATCGCTCGCCAACCCCGGCGGCGTCATCACCGACATCCAGGCGCTCGCCCGCATCGCCGACGAGGCCGGGGTGCCGCTGATCATCGACAACACCATGGCGACGCCCTACCTCTGCCGGCCGCTGGAGCACGGCGCCGACATCATCGTGCACTCGACCACCAAGTTCCTGTCCGGCCACGGCAACGCCATGGGCGGGGCGGTCGTCGACGGCGGCAAGTTCGATTGGGCGAAGAATGACAAGTTCCCCTCGCTCAGCAAGCCCGAGCCGGCGTATCACGGCCTGGTCTTCTTCGAGACCTTCGGCGACCTCGCCTACACCATCTACGGCCACGCCATCGGCCTGCGCGACCTCGGGCCGACCATGGCACCGATGAACGCCTACCTCACCATCACCGGCATCGAGACCCTGCCCTTGAGGATGGAGCGCCACGTGGCAAACGCCCGGCGGGTCGCCGAGTGGCTGAGCACGCACCCCAAGGTGGCGTGGGTGTCCTACGCCGGGCTTCCGGGCAACAAGTACCACGGCCTCGCCCAGCGCTACCTGCCCAAGGGTGCGGGATCGGTGTTCACTTTCGGCGTGAAGGGCGGCTTCCAGGCCGGCGTGCGTGCAGTCGAGCGCTGCCGCCTGCTGTCGCACCTCGCCAACATCGGCGACACCCGCTCGCTGATCCTGCACCCGGCCAGCACCACCCACCGCCAACTCACCGAGGAGCAGCGCGTCACCGCCGGCGCCGGCGACGACGTGATCCGGCTGTCGGTCGGACTGGAGAGTGCCGAGGACATCATCGCCGACCTCGACCGCGCGCTGGCGTGAAGCCTCTCGTTCACGTCGAGTGGGCCGAGCACGGCGCGGCGCTCGCCGGCTGGGACGTGGTGGTGATCGTCGACGTGCTGTCGTTCTCGACCTGCGTCGCTGTGGCGGTCGGACTAGGGGCTGCCGTCTACCCCTTCCCGTTCAACGACGCCGCAGCCGCCGACACTGCCGCGGAGGCGCTCGGCGCGCGCCGGGCCGGGCCCCGCCGCAACGGCGGCCTGTCGCTCTCGCCGCCGAGTCTCGCCGGTCTGGCCGCCGGCGAACAGTTGCTGCTGCCGTCGCCCAATGGCTCGACGCTATCGCTGATTCCCGACGGGCCGGCGGTGCTGTGCGGCTGCCTGCGCAACGCCGGTGCAGTGGCGCGCGCGGTCCGTCGGCTCGGTGAGCGGATATTGGTGGTGCCGGCCGGCGAACGTTGGCCCGACGGTCGGCTGCGGCCGGCGGTTGAGGACTCGATCGGCGCCGGCGCCATCGTCGCCGCCCTCGACCGCGACGCATCGCCGGAGGCGGGGGCCGCCAGGGCCGCCTTCCTCAGATCACGCGCCCATCTGGCGGCGACACTCCACGCCAGCGTGTCCGGGCAGGAACTTGTCGACATGGGGTTCCCGCAGGATGTCTCCTTCGCCTCAGAGTTGGACGCCTCGATGGTGGCGCCGGTCCTGGAGGTCGAGGATCGCCGCTACGGCGACCTGGCCGCAGTCCCTGCCGGAATTGCCGACCGGAGGGTGGTTTGCTACCGGGCCGACACCGGGTGAACCACCGTCACGCCCCCGGAGGGATGGTATCGCCATCGCCGATGGCGCGCTGCATCAGCACGCTGTCGACCCAGCATCCGAACTTGAAGCCGACCGACTGGATGCTCCCGACCCGGCGAAAGCCGAACGCCGCGTGCAGGCCGATCGAGGCGTGATTCGCGCTGTCGCCGATCACCGCCACCATCTGCCGCCACGGCCCCGCCTCGCAGCGCCCAATCAGCGCGGCGAGCAGCGCCCGGCCGACCCCGCGGCCGTGCAGCCCGTCGCGGACGTAGACCGAGTTCTCAACGGTGAACCGGTAGGCCGGACGCGGGCGGTAGGACGAGAAATAGCTGTAGCCGACGACCTCGCCGTCCAGCTCCGCCACCAGATGCGGGTAGCCCTGGCCCAGCGCGCCGGCGCGCCGGCGCGCCATCTCCTCGACCGAGGGCGGCTCCTCCTCGAAGCTTGCGAGGCCGTGGCGAACATGGAAGGCATAGATTTCCCGGATCGCCGGAACGTCCTCGGTTCGAGAATCGCGGACGGTCGGGGTGGCGATCCTCGCCCCGGCGACAGCCGGGTCGGCGGCGAGCATGGTCATCGGTGAACTCGGTCGGTTTGCCCGCCGCTGATCCGCAAGCTGGGGATGGCTCTCCAAGGACTGTCCGCAGGCTAAGCGCCGCGGGCGGGTGAACCCGCCCGCGGCCGCCGGAACCCGTGAACCCTACTCCGTCCAGCTTTCCGAGAACGCCAGCGCGCAGGTGCTGAACGGCTTGCCTTCGCGGTCGCGCGGGAACGGCTGGCCGGAAGCCTCTTCGCCGTTCATGGTCAGCCGGGCGCCGTGCGCCGGGATCAGGACGGTGCAGACGCCGTACTTGCGGCCCGGCGTCTGGTTCGGCTGGGTGTGGATGAGCAGCGGGTCGCCGCAATTGTACCAGGTCAGGTCGATGGCATCGTCGTGCGACACCAGCCGCTCGGTCCAGAAGTAGCGCGGGTCGCCGGCCTTCGAGAACTCGGCGTCGATCACCGGGATCGAGGTGTCGGCGAGCTCGGCGTTGAGCATGCCCTGCACGGTCTCCTGCAGCCAGCGCGCCATGGCGATGTTGTCGGAGTAGATCCGCCAGGCGTTGTCGGTCAGCTCGCTTTTCACGTACAGCACGTGGCCGGGACCGCCCGGGCAGGTGATGACGCGCCAGAAGCTGGCGTCGGTGGTGTTCGGGCCGCCGTCGCTCTGGGCGAGCCGGATGAACGGGTTCTCGCCGGTCATGATCAGGCGGTTCGGGTCGAGGATGCTCATGGCGCGTGCCTCCCTGTTGTCGGCCCGGTCATCTGACCGGTGCCGGTTTCGTCGAAATCGGCGGCCGGAGCTTACCCCGACCGGTCGTCCTGGCCAGCCTCCAGCACCACCTTGCCGACGATCTTTCGGTCGCGGATCAGCGCCAGCGCCTCGGCCGCTCGCTCCAGCGGCAGCCGCGCCATGATCGCCGGCTTCAGCTTGCCCTCGCGGTACAGCCGGAAGATCTCGGCCTGCACCTCGGCCATGCGGTCGGGCGTGCGGTCGCGGTAGTCCGACCACTGCAGCCCGCTGACCGAGATGTTCTTGACCAGCAGGTAGTTGGCCTTGATCTCCGGGATTCGGCCGGCGGCAAAGCCGACCACCACCATCCGCCCGCACCAAGCCAGCGCCCGCATCGCCGCGTCGAACGGGTCGCCGCCGAGAACGTCGATGCAGATGTCGGCGCCCTTGCCGTCGGTCACCGCGTGGACCTGCTCGCGCAGCCCGTCGCGCAGGTTCGCCACCGACAGGTCGATCACGTGGTCGGCGCCGGCCTCGAGCGCCGCCGCGGCCTTCGACGGCGTTGTCACCCCGGCCAGCGCCACCCCGCCCAGCGCCTTGACGAGCTGGACAGCGGCGAGGCCGACACCGCCGGTCGCCCCGGTCACAAGCACGGTCTCGCCCGCCTCGAAGCGGCCGCGGTCGTGGAGCGCGAACCAGGCGGTCTGGTACACCAGCCCCATCGCCGCCGCGTCGTCGAACGGCATGGTGTCGGGGATTTCCAGGCATTGCTCCGGGCGCGCCACCACAAGCTCGGCGAAGGCGCCATGCTCGACCTGCACCATCACCCGGTCGCCCGGCACGAACGACGTCACGTCGTAGCCGACCTCGACCACCTCGCCAGCCAGTTCCTTGCCCGGCGTAAACGGCAGCGGCGGCTTGTGCTGGTAGCGGCCCTCGACCACCAGCAAGTCGGGGTAGTTGACGCCGGCGGCGCGCATCGCCACCACGATCTCCTCCGGCCCCGGCTCCGGGTCCGGCAGTTCCGCGATCTCGGCGGTCTCGGGCGCGCCGAACGCCCGCATCACCACGGCCCGCATGTCACTGCTCTCCGATCAGGTCGTCGTTGGCGTCGCCGAGGGCCGGGAAGCCCTGCCCGCCCTCGGGGTCCCGGTAGATCGGCGCGATCGGCGGCGGCACCGGCGTCAGGACCGCGTCGCCGGCCGGCATGGCGCCGCGAAACAGCCCACGCGCCTGGAAATGCGGATCATTCGCCGCCTCGCCGATAGACTTCACCAGGGTCACGCAGGCATCAACGCCGTCGAACGCCGCCAGCCACTCGGCGCTCGGCCGGGACGCGATGATGCGGCGCACCGCCGCCAGGGTGGCCGTCGGGTCGGCGGTGTCGTCGCGCAGCGGCTCGGGCAGGTCGATCACACGGCAGAAATTCACCCAGAACTTCTGCTCAAGCGGCGCGCAGGCGAGCCAGCGACCGTCGGCGCATCGGTACACCTGGTAGCGCGGCGACCCGCCGGTCACCAACTCGCCGCCCGGTCGCGGGTCAGGCCTGCCGACCGCCCGTTCGCCGAGCGCCCAATAGGCCCAGGCGAACAGGTTGTCACCCATGGCGACATCGAGATGCGCGCCGACGCCGGTGCGCTCGGCCTCGCGCAGCGCCAGCAGGATCGACACCACCGACGGAAAAGTGCCGGCGCCGATGTCGGCCACCAGCACCGGCGGCAGCACCGGATCGCCGGCCCGGTCGGCGCCGAGGTTCAGCACCCCGGTCTCGGCCATGTAGTTCAGGTCGTGGGCGGCGAGCAACGCCTTGGGGCCGTCCTGCCCCCAGCCGGTGATCGAGCAGTACACCAGCGCCGGGTTGATCGCGCTGAGCGCCTCCCAACCGAGGCCGAGGCGGTCCATCACGCCCGGTCGAAACTGCTCCACCAAAACATCAACATTGGCTATCAGACGATTGATAACGAATATAGATTTATTTTCCTTAAGATCGAGCGCGAGGGACCGCTTGCCACGGTTCAGGAGCGCGAAGTTGACGCCGCTGTCCTCGGTCACCATCGGCGGGTACTGGCGCATGTCCTCGCCGGTGCCGGGCCGCTCGACCTTGATCACCTCGGCCCCGGCCTCGGCCAGGATCAGCGTCGCCATCGGCCCCGGCAGCAGCGTCGAGAAGTCGAGGACGCGGACCCCGGCGAGCGGCTTGCGCGGTGCCGTCACGAGCCCTTCTCCCGCTCCGCCCGACGCTTGGCGACCACCGCCCGGCGGGCCGGCGCGTAGTGGCGCGTGCCGTAGACCTCGAACAGCGCCTTCGTGACATCGTGGTGGTGCTGCAGGCCGGTCCGCTCCAGCAGTTCGATCGGGCCCTCGGGATAGCCGAGGCCGAGCTTGACGGTCAGGTCCATGTCGGCGGCGGTTGCCAGCCCCTCGTCCAGCCGGGTCAGCGCCTCGTTGTAGAACGGCCGGATCAGGCGATCGAGGATGCGCCCCGCGAAGTCGGCGCACACCGAGACCTGCAGGCCGGCCGCCTCCAGGATGCTCCGCGCCGCCTCAAGCGCCGCCGGGTCGGTCGCCGGCTGGCGCACCAGCTCGACCAGGTCGGAAGGCTCGCCGTCGCCCAGCCGGAAGCGGGCGAACCCGACGGCGTTGGAGCCTTCGCGGCCGGCATCCTCGCCGGTCGCCTCGCCCAGGCTCTGGGTGCCGAGCTCGACCAGCACCGCCGCCTTGGACGGGTCCGCCCTGTAGGCGGCGACCGCGCCGGCGCCGAGGTAGACGGTGACCGTGCCGGTGGCGGCGGCGTTGTCCAGGAACGGATGCGGCCCCGGGAACGACCGGCTGCCGCCGGTGTCGACGATGGCGTGGGACGTCATCTCAGCCTCCGTACATCGCGTCGCGGTCGTAGGTGAAGAAGCCGCGCCCGGACTTCCGGCCAAGGTGGCCGGCCGCCACCATGCGCTTCAGCAGCGGCGGGGTGGCGCAGCGCGGGTCGTGGGTAACCCCGTAGAACGCCTCGCAGAGCAGCACCTGGGTGTCGAGGCCGATCAGGTCCAGCAGCTCGCACGGCCCCATCTTGTAGCCGAGCCCGGCCTTGACCGCCCGGTCGACGTCGGCCGGTTCGGCGACCCCGGCCTCGATCAGCCGGATCACGTCGTTGTTGAACGGCACCAGGAAGTAGTTGAGCACGAAGCCCGGCGTGTCCTGGGTCTTCACCGGGCGCTGCCCGAGCGCCTCGCAGAACGCCCAGGCCGCCGCAAAGCTCTCGTCGGAGGTGTTCAGGCCGGGCGACATCTCGACCAGCTTCATGAGCTGTGCGGGCAGGCAGAAATGCATGCCGACCACCCGGTCCTCCCGACCGCAACCGCTAGCGATCTCGGTGATGGAGAGCGTCGAGGTGTTGGAGGCGAACAGCGTGTGTTCGGGGCAGATCCCGTTCAGTTGGCGGAACAGCCCGCGCTTGACCTCGAGGTTCTCGAAGACCGCCTCGATCACCGCGTCGCAGCCGGCGAGGTCGGCCAGCGCGGTGGTGGTGGCGCAGGCCGCCAGCGCCGTGTCGGCCTGCTCGCGGGTCATCTTGCCGCGCTCTACCGACTTGCCGAAGAACCCCTCGGTCTGGCGCCGCGCCCGCTCCAGACTGGCGTCGCTGGTGTCGAACAGCACCACCCGGCAGCCGGCGCGGGCCGCCACGATGGCGATGCCGGAGCCCATGGTGCCGGCGCCGCAGACGCCGACGGTGCGGATCTCGGTCATCCCGAAGCCTCCCTACTTGCGCACGAAATGCCGGCCGATCAGCTGGCGGTGGATCTGGTTGGTGCCTTCCCAGATCTGGGTGATCTTGGCGTCACGCATCAGCCGCTCGACCCGGTAGTCGCGAATGTAGCCGTAACCGCCGTGCAGCTGCACCGCCTCGTCGGAGATCCGCATCGCGAGGTCGCTGGCGCGCATCTTCAGCATCGAGGCCTCGACCCCGAAATCGGTGGCACCCGACTCGACCATCCGGGCGACCCGCCACAGCCAGTTCTCGCACATCGCCAGGTCGGTCGCGAGGTCGGCCAGGGTGAACTGGATGCCCTGGAACTCGACGATGCGGCGGCCGGACTGCCGCCGCTCGTTGATGTAGTCGACGGCGTCCTCGAAGGCGGCGCGCGCAATGCCGAGCGCGTGCGCCGCCACACTCGGCCGCGACTTGTTGAGCGAGGCCAGCAGTATCCTGAGCCCCTCGCCCGGACCGCCCAGGAGGTTGGCGCGCGGCACCCGCAGGGCGTCGAACGACAGCGCCACCGTCGGTGCCGCGCGGTGGCCCATCTTCTCTTCCTTGCGGAGCACGGCGAGCCCGGGTGTGCCCTTGTCGATCACCAGCGCCGTGATCGCCGCCTTGGGATCGTCGATCCCGGCCCACTTGCCGAACACCAGCAGGTGGTCGGCGACGTCGCCGTTGGAGATGAAGATCTTGCCGCCGTCCACCACGACGTCGTCGCCGTCGGGGGTGAAGCGGGTCTTCATGCCGGTGGCGTCGGAGCCGGCCGACGGTTCGGTGATGCAGAGCGCCCCGATCGCACCTTCCGCAATCCGGGGAAGGATCCGCTGCTTCAGCTCCGGCGAGCCGAAATCCATCACTGGCTTCATGCCGTGGAAGGTGGTCGCCCAGATGATCCCGGTCGATGCGCAGGCCTTCGACACCTCGCGCACGCAGGCGAGATAGATCGAGTAGCTGAGTCCCAGCCCGCCATGCTCCTCGGGCACGAACATAGCGTTCATGCCGAGCGCGTTCATCGCCGCGATGTTGTCGGCCGGAAACGCCTCCCGGCGGTCGTAGTCTGCGGCGCGCGGCGCCACCACGTCGCGGGCCAGCTGGCGCACGGCGTCCAGCACCATGGCCTCGTGCTCGGGCAGATCGAGCGTCGCGTCCAGGCGGTCGAAAACGGTGGCCATGCTCAGCGGTCTCCAAACGACGGCTTGCGCTTCTCGACGAAGGCGGCGAGGCCCTCGGCGGCATCCTCGGTCCGGAACGCCAGGGTCGACAGATCGGCCTCGACCTTCAACCCCTCGTGAACCGGCAGGTCGAGGGCCCGGCTCACCGCCTGCTTGGCGAACGCCAGGGCCGGCAGGCCGTAGCGGGTTATCTCGCCGAGGAAGGCCAGCGCCTCGGCCTGCGGATCGTC
>CAYNFA010000092.1:0-9849 GCA_964396345.1 uncultured Thalassobaculum sp. | reverse complement strand
AGCCGAGGATCGTTCCGGCCCCGTCGAGGCTCGCCGTGACGTGCGCCAGCACCCAGTAATGGTCGCCGGTCTTGGTCATGTTCTTCACGTAGGCGAAGATCTCGCCCTTCGCCTGGATCGCGTCCCACAGCAGCCGATAGACGCACCGCGGCATGTCCGGGTGGCGGATGAAGCTGTGGGGCTGTCCCAGCGTCTCGGCTTCGGAATAGCCGGAGATCGTGAGGAAGACGTCGTTGGCGTAGGTGATGCGACCGGTCGGATCGGTCTTCGAGACGATGATCTCGTTCTCGCCGAAGAACACCTCGCGGTTGGTGGGGAGGATCGTGGGCTTCACCATGTGAGCGTCTCCTGCTCGCCGCTCATGCCGCCGAGGCGGGGTGAGCCGGACTGCTGCGTGAACCGGCCGCTGAAGCGATGGCCGCGCCTACCACCCGCGGGGGGCGCCGCCATCGGAAACGACGATTGGAGAAGCGGCTGCATGCTTGGCGCCCCTTATCGGCAATTGGAACTAAAAAGAGTTCAATCATCCGTATTGATGATCAAACCCAAAACTTAAAAATTCGTTAAATAAAAATCGGCCATTTCATTTTATATTCTCTCTAAAAATTAAGAAGCTTGTTCAAATTTGGGCACACGGATTCTGACAAATTAACCAAAGCGAAACGCGCGCTATTTACTATTCATGATTTCGGCAAATAATTTGGTCGCACGATAAAATAACAGTATGCATGTATCGATTGAGCACAGTCACGCCCAGGATCAATCAAGAAACTCTGCTTAGCATACGCCGTCAGGTGCCGGTTTCATTGATGCATGTCATTTCAATCGACACTGGACGGCCGCATGAATTCCCGATGAACACTCACCCCCTTGTTCTCGACCCTCAAAGGACGGCCGGGGAATGGACGGAGCCGAGCGACCGCGACAGCGATGAAGCGGCGGGGTGGATCGTGTCCGACACCCTGGAAGCGCGGTTTGGGGAGCAGTTGACGCGAATCTTCCGGGTCACCGACGCGAGCCAACTCCCGGAGCCGAAGCTGGCGTTCCTGTTCGACTATTGGCAGTCGATCGCCCGCCGGGATGGCGGCAAGCCCCGCCATCGCCACATCGACGTGCTGGACATGGTGCCGGCGATCCGGAACCTGATGCTGCTCGACGTGCGCCGGCAAGGCTTCGACGCGCGCTACCGCGTCTACGGCACCGGCATCGCCGAGATCGGCGGCAGGGATTGGACCGGCTTCAGCGTGTCGCAGATGAACGAGGCGACCAGGACCTCGCTCTCGCTCATGTATCGATCCTGCTATCGCGCCGTCTATCTCTCGCAGAAGCCGCTTTACACCGAGCACACCTCGCCGATCTGGCTCGCCGCCAAGGCATGGCGCCGGTTGATCCTGCCGTTGTTCGATGACGATGGGGGCTGCGCGCAATTCCTGGTCGGCAACATTCCGGTCGACACCGCTGTTCTCGGCACCGCCGATCGGGCAATGCAGGATGAGATCCTGCGATCCGCGCGCGGGATCAAGCCGGCCGGCTAGCCGGCCGGCTTCCCCGGTCGACGGCGCAACACAGCTCGGCATCGCGGATACGGGCGCGCATCGGCCTCCTCACGCCTGTCGACGGGCGAGGCCAAGGAAGCGGAGGATTGTCGGGTTTTCGCGCCGTCGGTCCGCGCGCCGGGAATCGTCATGTCGTTGTTGCGCGATGCGGCGTGCCGCGCGCGGACGTCGGAGACAGAGGGCCGGAGACAGAGGGCCGATGCCGGAAAACCTCGAAACTAGGGCGACAGCATCCGGCGAGGTTCCGGATCTCGCCGCGCTCTACCGCGCGGCCTTTCCCGCCGAGGATTTGTGGCCGCTGGTCGAGCGTCTGCTCGCCGACGTTCCCGATATCCTGTCGCTGGAGGCGGGGATCTCGGGCCGGATCGTGGGCCACATCCTGTTCACGCCGTGCGGGGTCGGCCACGGCGACGGTCGCGTCGCCCTCCTCGCCCCCCTCGCCGTCGCGCCGGCCGAGCAACGCCGTGGCGTCGGCAGCCTGCTGGTCGGCGACGGCCTGAAGCGCGTCGGACAAACGGACAGGGCGAAGGTTCTCGTGCTCGGACACTCCTTCCTTCGCGTCTCGCAGCAAAACCGCAAGCCTCCGACGACACTCACGACACTCGGCTAAGCCGTCCCAGCCGTCTCTTCAACATGGCAAAGCTATCAGCCACGAACGTTCAGCCGGGTGGATAGAGACGGCAAGCCACCACAGGAAGCGGTCCAGCCAGCAATGAGCGATCATCCTGTCAGGGATCCCCGCAAATCTTGGCAGCAGATGGTACCGAAGCGGCGCCCCCCTCATCGGCGGCCCCCGTCACGAAGCCGGCCAGCCCACGACTGGCTTCGCTGATGACTTCCCGCCAGTTGCCTGCCTCCCGCTGACGCAGGACCCGCATCCCCGAGTACCAGCGTGACCCGGCTCCGTTCAGCCCCCATCGCCAGTCCGGAGTGCTTGGCAGCAGCGTCCAGCAAGGCTTCGCCATGGCACCGGCAAAGTGGACGGTGTTGTTGGTTGGGCAAAGAACAAGGTCGACCGCGGCGATCAGGGAAACGAGGTCGTCCAGGCTCCGCATCGGATTGACGCCATGCTCCAGATCCAGATCGAGACCGGCCTCGGTCCGAAAGGCCACCCGGTCGGCATCGGTGGCCCCATACTGCAGTGATACGGTCGCAATGTGCGGAAGCCCCGCCAAGGGCCGCCAGAGGGCGGGGGCGATAGTGCGTCGCGCGCCGGTCTTCGGCGCAAGCGACCGCCACGTGACTCCGACGAGGACCTTACCGGGATGGCGCGTCATCAGGCCGCCGCGGAGATCAGCCGTGCGCCGTTCGTCAGCCACGATCCACGGCCGTGGACTCGTATTGCCACCGCAGAACAGCCTCAGCCGATGCGGCAGGTCACCCAAGGCGAGATGGAAGTCGGCATCAAAGTGACTCTCCACCCCGCCCGTGGCACGCGGCACGTCCGAAGGCCCGGCGACCGCGCAATCCGGCACCACGGCGGCCGATACGCTGGTCACGGCAATCCAGGCGCGCGGCTCGACCGGCGAGACCGGCCTGGTTTCCAACGCCGGAACCTTCCTGAATCAATTGGGTGCGACGTCGACGCTCGACATCCGCACGATTGTTCCGACGCAGGCGAGTGGGGTAACCACCGGCGACCCGATCATCATCACCGGCAGCACCGGAGGTGGCCAGTCCGAGGCCTTCGTCATCGACATGCGGTCGATCACCGGCAAGACCCTGCAACTCGACAACATCGAGTTCGCATCGATCATCGGATCGGCGCGAGTCAACGGCGGCGCCGGCAACAACTACGTGACCGGCGACGACGCGAACCAGTTCATCTCACTCGGGGTCGGTGACGACACCCTGTACGGCGGCGCCGGCAACGACACGGTCGCGTCCGGCAACGGACGCGACAAGTTGTTCGGCGAAGACGGCAACGACTTGGTGATCGGCGGCGCCGACGCCGACTCCGTCTACGGCGGGGCAGATCAGGATGTCGTGTACGGAAATCAAGGCGCGGACGTCGTCTACGGCAACCAGGGCCTCGACACTCTGTACGGCGGCCAGGACGACGACACCATGTTTGGCGGGCAGCATGATGACATCGCCTACGGCAACATCGGCAACGACGTCGTCTATGGCAATCTCGGAGCCGACACGCTGTACGGCGGCCGGGGCAATGACCTTCTGTTCGGCGGTCAGGGCAATGACTCCGTGGCCGGCGGCGTCGGCGACGACACCATCTACGGCGGCAAGGGCGACGACCTGATCGCCGGAGGCGACGGCAGCGACCTCGTGGTGATCCAGACCGGCGGCGGAGCGGATACGGTTTCGGACTTCGCCGGTGCGTCCGGCGATCGGATACAGATCACCGCCAACATCAACGGCACCACGATCGATACCTTCTCGGAGTTGCTAGCCGTGTCGGCGGACAACGCGGACGGGAACGCCGTGATCACACTCGGCACCGGCAATACATTGACGTTGATGGGCGTCAACACAAGCCAGTTGCAGTCCGACTGGTTCCTCTTCGGAACATAGCCGGGGCCGCGGGATCGCCCATCCGAAAGCGGCGGCAGGAACCCGTCAGGATCGGGCCGTCCCGCGTTGAAATTTGTGATAGCCTCGTGCCGACGAGCCGGCGGCACGGTCGCCTTCGAGGGCACGATGCAGCGGGGGGCCAGCCGGCCCCCTTAGCTGGTCTTGCGAAGAGGTTGCGGTCGCGCCATGGGTCCAGCCCCGACACCAACCCGGATCCGGCAGGTCCTGGCGGCGTCCCCGGGCGACGCGCGGGCGATCTACGCCTGGGCGGGAACGCGGATGAACGATCAACCGATCGAGGCACTCGCCTGGTCTCGGCGGGCGGGCCTCGCCGCACCGCTCGCAATTCCGCCCCGCACCCGCGAAGCACAGGCACTACTACGGCTCGGACGCTATCATGAAGGTAGGTCGGCCAGCCGCCGTGGACTGCTGGTCGAGCCTTCGGACTGGTCCTCGTGGATCAATCTGAGTGTCTTTCAGAAGCGTTTCGGACAGATCGGCGCCTCGATGCAATCCTGCGCACGGGCAATCATGACGGGCGCGCCGGACACGGCGGCAACCATGAACATGGCGGTTCTTCGCCTGAGGGCCGGCGACTTCGAGGCGGGCTGGCGGATGTATCGTGCACGCCACCGGTCGCTTGGGGCCGATCCCGCCGCGATCTGGCCGGACCTGCCGGAGTGGGACGGCCGCCCGCTGCCCGGGCGACTGCGTATCCTGACTGAGCAGGGGATCGGCGACACCGTCATGTTCCTGACCCTGTTGCACGCGGTCCGGCAGCGTGTCGGCGCGATGACGCTGCTGGTCAACCTCCGGCTCGCGACGGTGCTGCGGCGCAGCTTCCCCGAGGTCGATGTGATCGCCCCGGGAGCCGACGGAAGCCTGCCGCCGCTCCCTGATGCAGCGGCTTGGGTGTGCGCGGGGGACCTGCCGGCCGCCCTCGGCCTGTTCGCCGGCGGCGAAGTGTCGCCGCGCCCATATTTGAAGCCGGATACGCCTCGTGCACGACGGATTCGCGAGCGCCTGGCGCGGCGCCACCCGGGCAAGCGCCTCGTCGGGATCACCTGGACGAGCCGCGCCGAGGACGGCTGGCGTCGCACGGTTCCACCCGCCATGTGGTTGCCGATTGCGGACATCGCGGGCGTCGCCTTGGTTTCCCTGCAGTATGGCGCCGCCACAGCGGATCTGGCCGCCTTCGGGGAGCGCGTGGACGCCGATCACGGCATCGACCCGCTGCGGGATCTCGACGGGCTTGCCGCCCTGGTCGCGGCGATGGACGCGGTGGTGTCGCCAACCAACAACACCGTGCACTTCGCGGGCGCTCTCGGTGTCAGCAGCCATATCATGCTGCCGGTCGATCCCGATTGGCGCTGGGGAGAGAACGGTAACTTCAGCCAGTGGTACGAGACGGCCCGGCTGTACCGCCAGTGCCGGGATGGCGACTGGCGGCCGGTCATCGACGGGGTCGTCCGCGACTTGATTCAGGCAGACGGCGGTCCCCGGTGAGCCGTCAGTCTCTCGACACCCTGAATGAAGGCATCCGCCAGCAGCGGGCTGGATTTCGCGTCAACGCCGCGAAGCTGTACCGGCGTATCCCCAAGGGGGACCCCTTTCACGCCGACGCCTTGAACCTGCTTGGCACGCTTCGCTTCGAGCAGCGGCGGGTGCAAGAGGCCATACTGTTGATTCGGGAGGCGGTGCAGACAAACCCCCACAACACCACCGCCTGGGGCAACCTGGGCGGCGTATCGAAGCATGTGGGAGACTTGGTTTGCGCCATCGCCAGCTACCGGCGCGCGGCACTCCTGGCGCCCGAGCGCCGCGACGGGGTGAAAGGGCTGTCGCAGGTGACGGGCGGGCAAACCCGGCGCCGACTGCTCCGCCGATGGGCCGCGCTCTCGCCGCTGGACGCAGACGCCCACATCGAGATCGGCAATGACCGATCGGAAGAGCGCGACAAGACCGGTGCCGCCGAGCGGTTCCGCCGCGTTCTGGCGATTGATCCGCAGTCCTTCGCCGGCACGTTCAATCTCGGTAACGCCGTCCGCGATCTCGGACAGAGCAACGTTGCGGAGCGATGCTACGCCCGCGCCCTGGCGATCGACCCGCGCAACGCCAATGTCCTCAACAATCGCGGGCTGCTCGCCTTCAACCGTGGCGACCCGGCGACGGCGGGGCACTGGTTCGCAAAGGCTGCGCGCGCCCACGCCCTTCATTCGGTAGCCTGGCAAAACCTTGCTCGCAGCCTGCAGAAACAGGGTCGCGACGCCGACGCAATGGCCGCCTTCCGGCGAGGGCTGGTGATCGACCCGCGAAACACGCCGGCATGCTGCGAGTTTGCCGGGCTCACGGGACAGTCCCGGTGGGCCCTGCGGGGGCTGGCGATCGACCCCTTCGCGGCGACCGCCTACAACCGCATGGCGCTGCTGGCGACGAAGGAGCCCGGCCGGGCCACCGTCATGCGCTGGCTGCGAACTGGCGCCTGCGTCCGGCCGGAAGACCCGGACACCTGGTACAACGTCGGCGTCGAGCTCGGCCGTGGCGGCGACGCGGTGGCGGCGGCGAAATACGGGTGGCGCGCGACGCGCATCCGCGACCGCCACGCGCTCGCCCACTTGAACACCGCCCTCGCCCTGCTCACGCTCGAGCGCTTCGAGCACGGCTGGGAGGAACATCGCCGCCGGCTGGACTCGGCCGAAGCCGCGCCGTTCATGCGCTTCTTCAGGATCCCCGAATGGACCGGCCGGGACGCCGCCGGACGCCGCCTCCTGGTTTGGGGAGAGCAGGGCATCGGCGACGAAGTACAGTTCATGACCCTGATCCGGCACCTGCTGCGTCGAGGAGCGGCGTTGACGGTACTGACGGAACCGCGCCTTCGCCCGATCCTGCGGCGCAGCTTCCCCGACGTCGAGGTTCCCGATGTGTCCGGCCCCAGCGGCAGGCCGGAAGACCACCACGGCTGTGACACGCACATCGCGCTCGGCGACTTGCCGCATCGGTTCCGCCTGTTCTGCGGAGGCACCGAGAAGCCGGAGCCCTGGATCGTGCCGGACCCCCAAAGGGTCACCGAGCTGCGGGCCGGTCTTCGCAGGCGGCATCCGGGGAAGCGGCTGGTCGGGATCACCTGGCGATCGGTCGCCCCCAAGACTGGAAGCCGCCGCACCATCCCGATAGACCTCTGGCGCGATGTCGTCACAACGCCGGGCGTCGCGGCCGTGTCGTTGCAGTACGGCCTGAAGCAGGAGGACCTGGATGACTTTGCCGCCGCCGGGTGCGCGATCGACCACGCCCACGACGTCGAACCGATCCTGGACCTCGACGGGCTGGCGGCGCTGATCGCCGCGGTCGATCTGGTGGTCTGCCCGACCAACAACACCGTGCACTTCGCCGGCGCGTTGGCAAAGCCCTGCTGGGTGCTGCTGCCGACCAAGCCCGACTGGCGGTGGGGCCTGACCCGGTCGGACTCGCTCTGGTATCCAACCGCCCGATTGTTCCGTCAGGAGAGCGATGACGACTGGCGACCGGTGATGCGCCGGGTCGCCGACGATCTCAAGGCCTGGGCGAAGGACGCGCACTGACTCCTGCGACCGCACGGTTTCCCGCGAGGGTTTCCCCACACCCGCGTGCGATCGCCGGCGCCCGCATACCGCCACACCCCCGGCCCGAACTCGCTGACGGGATCGAATTCGAACCGACGACGGGCAAACCGAGACACCGGGTCGGTATCGAAGCTGATACGCCCGAGGCCATCTCGTGCGTGGGCACTCCCGGCGTGGCCATGCCCCAGACATGGCGAGGCCCCGAAAGCCGTTGGCTTTCAGGGCCTCAGAATGGCGCGCCCGAGAAGATTCGAACTCCTAACCTCCTGATCCGTAGTCAGGTGCTCTATCCAGTTGAGCTACGGGCGCGTGTCGCGGGACGTGTCCCCCGAAGGACGAGCAAGCTACTCAAACCGGTTTGCCTTGGCAAGTACCGAGGCGGACAAAATGCTCAGGCAAAATAACTTGTTCTGATTCCGGGGTTTAAGTACTATCGCTCACACGATTCGCGCCACTGCACGTGATCGGCGTGGGATGGCACGGGCTCGATCGATCGAGCGTGCGACGGGGACGGGCGGTCGTGGCGCGGTGGGGGGTATCCGGGGTGCCCACCCCGGAAAAGGACAACAAGGGAAGACGCGGTGACCGTATCGTTCCACTCGTTGCGTCGCCTCGCTGCGATCAGCGTGGGCGTGTTTGCCCTGGCGGGTTGTTCCGGCGACTCGCTCTGGCCGTCGCTCAGCGGTGAACCGCCGGCGGCGCAGGGCTCCGCCCAGTCGTTCCCGATCCGGCCCTCGCAGGGCGAGATCGCCAACGAACCGCTGAACGCGCCGCCGCAACTCGGGCGCACCAACTTCAACATCACGGCGCCGCAACCCGGCCAGCCGACCGGCACCTTCGTCGGCCAGAAGGTCGACCAGCTGCGTCAGGACCTGTCGCGCCTGCAGGATTCTGTTCGGGCCCAGAACGCCTCGCTGCAGCAGTTGCGCGAGCAAACTGTGCAGAACGCGATGGGCTACCACTCGACCGTGGCCGGCATCGAATCGCGCCTGCAGATCGGCACCACCCCGGGCAACCCGATGCTGGTCGACGCCTGGAGCCGCGCCCAGCGCGAGCTGGAGATGGTCAACGGCGACATCGGCCTGATGAACGGCCTCGCCAACCGGGTGTCGGCGGACGCCGCGCTGTCGACCTACATGCTGGAATCGGTGCGCGCCGCCTACGGCCTGTCCGGCGCCGTCGAGGAGGACCACCGCCAGCTCGCGGTGCTGGAGGACGACACCAACCAGACGGTGGTGCTGGTGGATCGACTGCTGACCGAGCTGAGCGACGACATCCGCCGTCAGAGCGCCTACGTCGCCAACGAGCGCCAGGATCTCAACACCCTCGCCGTGGCGATCAAGCACGGTGAGCTGTTCGGCACCAGTCTGGCCAACCGCGCCCTGCCGCAGAGCGGGGCGAGCTTTGCACCGACCCCGACCGCCTCGACCCGCGGCGGCTTTGCGGCGGCCACCGAGCGGCGCCCGCTGGTGGTGATCCGTTTCGACCGCCCGAACGTCCAGTACGAGCAGCCGCTGTACAGCGCCGTCAGCCGGGCGCTCGAGCGGCGTCCCGACGCGTTCTTCGACGTCGTCGCGGTCAGCCCGCAGTCGGCCAGTTCCGGCCGCGCCGCGCTCGATACCAACGCCGCACGCCGCAACGCCCAGGGCGTGATGCGGGCGCTGACCGACATGGGCCTGCCGACCAGCCGGATCGCGCTGTCGGCGACCACCGCCTCCGACGCCTCGACCAACGAAGTCCGGATCTTCGTGCGCTGACGTCCGGCCGGCTGTCGTCTCGCCGGCCACAACCCCGTCAACCATGACCTTTCCGGAACGATCCGTCCCGCCGCCGGTCTGTTGCCGTCGGAGCTGCGTGTCGATGTCTCGATTCGCTGCGCTATAGCCGGTCCACCGAATAGGGAGATGAGCCATGGCGGAGGCATCCGCGCCGGAGAAGGCGTTCCCGGTTTCCTGGGAAGAACTGCATCGGACCGGCAAGGCCCTGGCCTGGCGGCTGGTGGATGCCGGCCCGTTCGACGGGATCATTGCAATCACCCGCGGCGGTCTGGTGCCGGCGGCGATCGTGGCCCGCGAACTGGCGATCCGCGTCGTCGACACGGTCTGCGTGACGACCTACGGCACCAGCGGCGACGACAAGAAGCGTGGCGACCTGAAGATCATCAA
>CAYNFA010000091.1:0-9913 GCA_964396345.1 uncultured Thalassobaculum sp. | reverse complement strand
GGGTCCAGGAACGATTGCCGGGACAACGGCTCGGCGCCGGAGGCTGTCAGGATCGACAGCGCCCAGCGATCCTCGGGGAAGCGCTCCAGGATGTCGGCCAGCGTGTGCTTGTTGAAGTGCAGCAGATGGGCGTGGACCTCGACCATGAAGATGGTGGCGGCGGCAGCGATCATGCGCGAGGCACCGGCCAGCACCCTCCCCTCGGCGCCCTCGACATCGACCTTCACCAGTTTCGGATAAGGCGCCTGCGGGAACAGATCGTCGAGCGTCAGCGTCGGGATCAGATCGTGGTTCTGGCCGTTCAGCGGGTACTGACCGCGCTCCCACTGCCCAACCGTGGCCTGCAGGCCCGGGGATGGGCTGACGCGCAGCGACGGGACAAGACCGGTCCGGTCGCTGATCGCCGCGCACAGGGTGTGCACCGACCAGATGTCGTTCGCCCAGGCGTTCAGCTGGATCATCGGAATCAGGGTCGGCTGCATCTCGACCGCCAGCACGGCGGCGCCCAGGGCGCCGACGACGCAGGACACGTAGCCGACATGGGCGCCGATATCGACGACCAGGTCGCCGCGACGGACGGTTTGCCGGAGATAGAAGACCAACTCGGGTTCGTGCACGCCGGTCGCCGGCATCACCCGCCGCATGAAGGCGTTGACCGCCGGATGGTCGATGGCGAACAGCAGCGTTAGCCCGTCGCCGAAGTCGACCTTGCGGTAGCGCTTCCAGGTGGGGAGCACCGACTGACGGTACCGGCGGCCGTCGGCGAGGCGGTTCATCTGACGCCGGACATGATCGTTGGCGGGAGTCGGGTCCAGGCATTTCTGCCAGGTCACCAGCCGCTTGATGTCGTGCGGTTGCAGGGCAACGATGGCGGTCTGCAGGACCTCCGGCCGGACCGTCAGCGTCGACGGGTCGAGCAGCGTGCGGCAGAGGGTTTCACGGAGATCCGGGTCCAGGTGACGCAGGTCGTTCATGGGGGTTCCCGGCGATCGATGTCGGTGGCGTCGTAGCATCGCCGCGCCGCCGGCGGTAGTCCATGGCGCACACGCCAGCTGACTCAGCCGCCGCCTGCCGGATAGGCACCGAGAACCGCTGCGAACGGCTCGGACGTCGCCGCCTGACGGTCGCGAACCAGCCGCCAGGCCGCCCGCAACGCCGCCACCGTGGCGTCAGACGGCGCCGACACCGCCACCTCGGCAGCGGCGATTGCCGCCAGCGCGGCGGCGTTGGCCTCGCGGTTGGCGCCGTCGGCGAAATCCCCGGTGGCCCGGCACCCCTCCTCGAGCGCCGCCCGGCCCTCGGGCGGCAACCGGCGCCAACGTTCGGCGTTGACCACCACGTCCAGCAGGGTGGCGGGCTGCAGCGGACTTGGATGCAGGTAGACGGCCGCCACGGTGTGCAGCCCGACGGCGATGTCCGCCGCCGGCACGCCGGCCTCGGCGGCGTCGAAAGCGCCGGTCGCAAGCCCGACCATCAGGTCGGCGCCGAAGCCCGTCGCGCTCGCCGCGCCCATCGCGTCGAGGATGCGCGCCGGCAAGCCGAACGCGCGGACGCGCAGTCCTCGGAACGGGGCCACCTCATCGAGCGGTCGCTTCAGCCACGCCAAGCCATCCGGGCCGACGGCCGCGCATGGCATGCCGACCACGCCGAAGCGGGCGTAAAGCGCGTCGTAGAGCGGACGGCCACCGCCGTCGCGGACCCACGACAGATGCTCGGCCGGGGGCAGGCCGAACGGCACGCCGGTGAACAGCACCGCCTCCGGCGCGCGCCCGGAAAGCACCGCCGGCGTGCCCCAGGCGGCATCCAGCGCACCCTGGGCGACGGCGTCGAGATACCCGAAGCGCGGCACAATCGACCCAGGTTCGTGCAACCGCAGGCGCAGCGCCCCGTCGGAGCGCTCGCCGACCTCTGCGGCGAGCCGCTCCGCCAGAGTACCGTAGAGCGGCGTCCGTATCCCGAAGGCAAGATGAAGATTCAGACGCTCCCGTGCAGAAGCGCTATCGGAACACATCAGCGTAACTATTAGGACTGTAAGGAAAAGTTGCATACCTCGACTGTGACCGGCGGTGGCTCTGCATGCAACCGGCAAGACGCGGAACCATGAACCCGTCGACAGATGACACGAGACGGCGTATGGGTTGTGCTCCGACCCCGGCGTTCGGGTTCGGCATCGCCTGAGGAGACGGGTGAGACGTCACCCGGCGCCCGCGTGACCGAATTCGCCCTGCAGCAGCGGCACCCGAGCGTCCTGAGGTGGTGATTTCTGCAATGTCCGGCGGACGCGTCGCGGTTGGAGTGCGTATCGAATGCCGACTGGGACGGTGAAGTGGTTCAACACCACGAAGGGTTACGGGTTCATCAAGCCGGACGACGGCGGTGCCGACGTGTTCGTTCACATCACTGCGGTGCAGCGCTCCGGCCTGCAGGGTCTGAACGAGGGCCAAGCGATCATGTACGAGATGAAGCCGCAGCGGAACGGCAAGATGGCAGCCGAGGATCTCAGGCCGGTCTGAGAGCTTCCGTCGGATCTCGACCCAAGACACAGAGCGGCGGCGCAACACGGATGCGCCGCCGCTTTTCGTTTCGTGCCCCCGCTTGATCATATATATCGGGAATATATATATCGCTTCGATATGAACTGCGCTGGCTTTGGACCCCCCGATGGACGTCAAGACGCTGTGCCTCGCCGTCCTGTTCCAGGGCGAAGCAACCGGATACGAGATCAAGAAAGCGTTCGAGGAAGGGCCGTTCGCGCATTTCCAGCGCGCCAGCTTCGGGTCGATCTACCCTTCGCTCTCGCGGCTGCTGGCCGAGGGTCTCGCGGAAGCCGAGGCTCGCGAGCAGGATGGCCGGCCTGACAAGAAGGTCTACCGCCTGACGTCGGCCGGACGTGACGCCTTCCTTCAGGCGATCGGCCAGGACCCCGAACCCGACCAGTTCCGTTCGGACATGCTTTTCCTGCTGTATTTCGCGCGGGAGTTGCCGCGGAAGCGGGTGGCGGATCTCATCGACCGCTACATCGACTCCTACCGGTCACAGGCCGAGCACATCGCGGGCTGCCGGGCTGAACGCCTGACGTCCGGCGACGAGATCGATCCTGGACGCTGGCTGGTGTCCGGCTTCGGTGTGGCCATCTACCGCGCGGCGGCTGACTACCTGAACACCAACCGCGACCAACTGCTATCGGGGGCCGGGCGACTTCCCGAGGCCGCGGAATGACGACCACCGAACGAGGGTGCACACGATGCGCGTGAGTCGATCCATCGTCCTGGCCGTTGTGATCGCGGCGGCCGGGACCGGGTGGGTTCTGTCCGGGCAGTTCAACGACGGACCGGCGACCGCCGCGGCGCAGACCGCCGCTGTCCAGGTGCCGCCCATCGCGCGCGACACCCGCACCCGGGTCCGGGTGATCCGGTCCTCCGCGATCGACTATGTCGCCGTGGTCCGAGCGGCCGGCCATACGCATTCGGCGCGCTCGGTCGAGATCCGGGTCGAGACCGACGGCCGGGTTGCGCGTGTCGGCCCCGCCAAAGGCTCGCTGGTCGAGGCCGGCGATGTCGTCCTGAAGCTCGACGAGGCGGATCGCCCGGCTCAGCTTGAGCGTGCCAGCGCCCGGGTCGAGCAGCGTCGGATTGAGCATGACGCCGCCCGCCAGCTCGCCGCCAGGGGCTATCAGGCCGAGACCAAGCGCGCCGAGGCTCTCGCCGACCTGCAGGAGGCGCGCGCCGAGCAGGCCCGGATCCAGGTCGACCTGGACCGCACCCGGGTGGTGGCGCCGTTCCGCGCCGTCCTCGATCGCCGTCCCGTCGAGATCGGCGACTACCTCCAGGTCGGCGACGCCGTAGCCACCCTGGTCGAACTCGATCCGATGCGCGCGGTGGCCCAGATTCCGGAAAGCGAGGCGCCGGCCCTCAGCGAAGGGATGGCTGCGACCGTCCGCTTGACGAACGGCCTGGAGATCCCGGCGATCCTGACCTACACCGCGGCTGTCGCCGACACAGCGACCCGGACTTTCACGGTCGAGGCGACGTTCCAGAACCCCGACGGCCGTATCGGTGAGGGAATGACCGCTGAGCTTCGGGTTCCGCTGCCGCCGCGCCGGGCCCACCACATCTCGCCGGCGGCGTTCATCCTCGACGACGACGGGCGCATCGGCGTGGTGGCGGTGGACGACGCCGAGGTCGCGCGTTTCGCCCCGGTGGCCGTGCTCGGCTCCGACGGCGACGGGGCATGGGTTGCCGGTCTGCCCGAGGCCGTGCGGATCATCATGGTCGGCCAGCAGCTTGTAAGGGATGGCGAAGCGGTCACGGCGGTCGAGGTGGATCCGCGGGCACCGCAGTCATGAGGGCCCTGATCGACGCGGCGCTGGCGCGGACCCGCACCACGGTTTCGGTCCTGCTGCTGATCCTTATCGCCGGCACCGTCGCGTACATCGACATCCCGAAGGAGGCTGACCCGGACATCAACATCCCGGTGATCTACGTCCTTCTGAAGCACGAGGGCATCTCGCCCGAGGATGCCGAGCGGCTGCTCCTGCGCCCGCTGGAGCAGGAACTGCGCTCGATCGTCGGCGTCAAGGAGATGCGATCTCAAGCCTATGAGGGCGGCGCCAGCACGGTGCTGGAGTTCGACGCCGGCTTCGACGCCGACGTCGCCCTCGACGATGTTCGCGAGAAGGTCGACATCGCCAAGGTCGAATTGCCCGAGGACACCGAGGAGCCGACGGTCCACGAGGTCAACTTCTCGCTGTTCCCGGTGCTGGTGGTGACGCTATCGGGTGAGATCCCGGAACGCGACCTTCTGCATCTGGCGCGCAACGTGCGCGACGAGATCCGGGGCATTCCCGACGTGCTCGACGCGCGCCTGGCCGGCGAACGCGAAGAGCTGGTCGAGGTCGTGGTCGACCCGATCAAGCTCGACAGCTACGGGCTACAGGCGGTCGAGGTTCTCGACGCGGTCTCCCGCTCCAACCAACTGATCGCGGCCGGAACCCTCGACACCGGCAGTGGCCGTTTCCCGATCAAGGTGCCGGGGTTGTACCAGTCGGTGGCCGACATCCTGGACCAGCCGATCAAGGTGAACGGTGACGCGGTGGTCCGGATCCGCGACATCGCCCACGTCCAGCAGGGCTTCAAGGACCGCGAGAGCTACGCCCGTCTCAACGGGAAGCCGGCGGTCGCCATCGAGGTGACCAAACGCACCGGCGCCAACGTCATCGAGACCATCACGAACGTACGATCGGTCGTGGCCACGACATCCAGCGGCTTCGAGGACGGCGTCGAGATCACCTTCAGCCAGGACAAGTCCGACCAGATCGAGATCATGCTGCTCGACCTGCAGAACAACGTGACCAGCGCCGTGCTGCTGGTGATGATCGTGATCGTGGGCGCGATGGGCATCCGCTCGGCCGGCCTGGTCGGCATCGCGATCCCGGGTTCGTTCCTGCTGGCCATTCTGGTGCTGTCATCACTTGGCATGACCATCAACATCGTTGTGCTGTTCAGTCTGATTCTGGCGGTCGGCATGCTGGTCGACGGCGCGATCGTGGTCACCGAGTCCGCCGACCGCCGGATGGCCGAGGGGCTGTCACGGCGCGAGGCCTACGCCGAGGCCGGAAAGCGCATGGCCTGGCCGATCATCGCGTCCACCGCCACGACCCTGGCCGCGTTTTTTCCGTTGCTGTTCTGGCCGGGCGTGGTCGGCGAGTTCATGAAATTCCTGCCGATCACCCTGCTGGCGACGCTCAGCGCCTCGCTTCTGATGGCGCTGGTGTTCGTCCCGGCGCTGGGTGCGCTGATCGGCAAGGCGAGCGCGCAGGACGAGCGCGGCCGCCGACAACTGGCGGCCGCCGAGACCGGCAACGTCGAGGACATCACCGGCTTCACCGGCGGCTACCTGAAAATGCTGAACGCGGCGCTGCGCCGCCCGGGCCTGGTGCTCCTCGCGGCCTTCGGCACGCTCATCGGCGTGCAGGCCTACTACGCCACCCACGGCAACGGGATCGAGTTTTTCCCTGATGTCGAGCCTGACACCGCGCTCATCCACGTCCACGCCCAGGGCGACCTGTCGATCGAGGAAAAGCGCGAACTGGTCCTGCCGGTCGAGCGCGCGATGCTCGAGATCGGGGGCTATGCATCGATCTACACTTTCATCGGCAAGCCGGCCGGCGGCGGCACCGGCGAGGAGGTGGCCGAGGACGTGATCGCCACTCTTCAGATCGAGTTCAAGGACTGGCAGCAGCGACAACCAGCCCGCGAGATTCTGTCGGAGATCGTTCGGCGCACGGCGCATCTTCCCGGAATCCGGGTCGAGCCTCGCGAAGCCGAAGCCGGCCCGCCGACCGGCAAGCCGGTGCAGATCCAGCTGCGCGGCCACGACCGGGAAGCGCTCGACCGGGCGGCGGACATGGTACTCGACCGGTTCCGGAACACGCCCGGGCTGGTCGAGTTCGAGGACACCCGTGACGTTCCGGGCATCGAGTGGCGACTGGCGGTGGATCGCGCCCAGGCTGCCAAGTTCGGCGCCGATGTCAGCCTGATCGGCCGCTATGTCCAGTTGGTCACCAAGGGCATGAAGATCACCGACTTCCGTCCAGACGACAGCGACGAAGAAGTCGACGTGGTCGTGCGGTACCCGGTGGCCCTGCGCACGCTCCAGCAGCTCGAGCGGATCCGGATGGAGACCGACAACGGCCTGATGCCGATTGGCAATTTCGTGTCCATGACAGCCGAACCCAAGGTCGGAAAGGTCCGCCGCATCGACGCCCGTCCGGCGATCACGGTGAAAGCCGATGTCGCCGAGGGAGTGTTGCCGAACGACAAGGTCCAGGAACTGCGGGCCTGGCTCAGCGAGGCCGGCATTCCGGCCGACCTGGAAGTCAGTTTCAAGGGCGAGGACGAGGAGCAGCAGGCTGCTCAGGCGTTCCTGGTCAAGGCCTTCGGCGTGGCCCTTTTCATCATGGCGATCATCCTGGTCACCCAATTCAACAGCTTTTATTCGGCGCTGCTGATCCTCTCGGCGGTGATCATGTCGACCATCGGGGTGATGATCGGACTGATGGTCACCGGCAAGCCCTTCGGGATCGTGATGAGCGGGATCGGCGTGATCGCGCTCGCCGGGATCGTGGTGAACAACAACATCGTGCTGATCGACACCTTCGACACCCTTAAGACCACCTCCGCAAGCGTCCGCGAAGCGATCCTGCGGACCTGCGCGCAGCGCCTGCGGCCAGTCCTGCTCACCACTGTCACCACCATCCTCGGTCTGATGCCGATGGTGCTGCAGATGAACATCGACTTCGTAACCCGCTCGGTCACGGTGGGCGCGCCGTCGACTCAATGGTGGGTGTCGCTGTCGACCGCCATCGTGTTCGGCCTGACCTTCGCAACCGTCCTGACCTTGGTGGTGACCCCGGCGGCGCTGATGTTCCGGGAGAGCGCCCGGCAAGGCCGGGACCGGCTGGCCGGCTGGATCGCCGACCGGCGCGGCCGGCGCACGGGCGGCCGCGCGGCGCCCGGCTACGAGGTTCCGCACGCCGCCGAATGAGAGGGTCAGTCGGCGAAGTCGCGCACGGCCTGCCCGATGCGGCTGGCTGTGGTCAGCCAGCACATCGCCCCGAACACCCCGGCAATCCAGGGGAAGGCGTCGGGAAACAGGCAGATCAGCACGAGCGCGAGGATTGTCTCGCCGCCCTCCGCGAGACCGCCAAGGTAAAAGATGCTCTTGCGGCCACGCCGTTCAGTGCTGGCGCCGCGTTTGGCGGCGATGATCGCGTAGGCCAGGAACGACGAGCCGGTGCCGATGAAGCTGAAGATCAGGAAGGCCGCCCAGAGCGCCTGCTCCGGCCGCCCCAGGGCGACGCCGAACACCACGGCGCTGTAGAACAGGAAGTCGAGGACGATGTCGAGGTAGCCGCCGAGGTCGGTCGGCCCGGTCACCCTCGCCACCGCGCCATCCAGCCCGTCGGCAAGCCGGTTGAGGAGGATAGCCGCCAGCGCCAGGTCAGGGCGGTTGAGGGCCAGGGCCGGGACCGCCGCCATTCCGATCGCGAAGCCGGCCACCGTTACCGCGTTTGCCGGCACACCGGCACCGGCGAGACGCCGGCCGATCGCGTTGAGCGGCGGATCGACCACCCGGCGCAGCGCCGCATCGAGCATCCCGGCGACTGCCTAGTGGAAATTCGCCGGCCGGTCGCCGGGTGGCGGCGGGTCGCCGACGGCAGTACCGGCCGGGTCGGCGCCTTCCTCTCCCTCGGCCGGAGGCGATGCCGGAGAGGTCATGCGTTCGGCCTCACGCAGCAGCCGGCGGTACGCCAGCACGGACATCGGGATAGACGCCAGATACGCCATGATGAGCAGGGCCAGCATGAACCACGGGGCACTGACCACGCCGGCAATGACCAAGCCGGCGCCGATCAGGATCGGCAGCACCATGCGCTGCGGTACCTTCATGCGCTTGAACGAGAACGTCGGAAGCTGGCTGACCATCAGAAGACCCACCGCCACCAGCCAGGCCGCCACCAGGACCGGCACACCCTCCAGGTCGAGGCCGGTCTGGAAGGAGAGCATCATGGGCAGCAGGGCGAGACCAGCCCCGGCCGGCGCCGGCACCCCGGTGAAATAGTTGTAGGCGAACGCCGGCTTGTCGTCGTCAAGGCGCGAGTTGAAGCGCGCCAGCCGCAGCATGCAGCAGGTGGCGTAGAACAGCGCCGCCATCCACCCGAAGCTGCCGAGCGACGCGAGCGACCACAAGTACACGATCACCCCGGGCACCACCCCAAAGCTGACGAAGTCGCCGAGGGAGTCGAGTTCGGCGCCGAATTTCGACTGCGCCCGGAGCAGCCTCGCCATGCGGCCGTCCAGGGCATCGAACACCGCCGCCAGCACGATCATCGCCACCGCCAGTTCCCATTGGCCGGTGAGAGCGAACCGCAAGCCGGACAGGCCGAAGCAGAGCGCCAGAACGGTGATCAGGTTCGGGATCAGCTTGTTGAAGGACTGCCCGCTGAACCGGGGGCTGCTGCGGCGGCGCCGGAAGCGTCTCATCGCACCACCCCCCTCCGGGCCGGTTCGGCGGAATCGAGATCGGCGACGACAGTTTCCCCCGCCACGCACCTTTGTCCTTCGGCCACCAGCGGGGCGACTCCGGTGGGCAGGTAGACATCGACCCGGCTGCCGAAGCGAATCATGCCCATGCGCTCGCCGGCCAGCAGCGTCTGGCCTTCGGTGATCTTGCACACGATCCGGCGGGCCACCAGGCCGGCGATCTGCACGAAGGCGAGTTGCCGGCCGTCGCGGGTCTCCATCGCAACCAGTTGCCGCTCGTTGTGCTCGCTGGCCTTATCGAACGAAGCGTTAAAGAACGCCCCTGGCACATAGGCCAGCTTGACCACCCGTCCGTCCACCGGGGTCCGGTTCACGTGCACGTCGAACACGTTCATGAAAATGCCGATACGGGTCGCCTCGCCCTCGCCCATGGCGAGTTCCTTGGGCCAGGGAACCGTGGCGACCGAGACCACCAGCCCGTCGGCCGGGCTGACCACCAAGCCGTCGCGGGTCGGTGTGACCCGGTCGGGGTCGCGAAAGAACAGCACGCACCAAGCCGTCAGGATACCACCGGGTACCAGCAGCCACTCGGCGATGAACCCCAGCACGATGGTCGCCACGGCGAACGCGGCAATGAACGGTCGCCCTTCCCGGGCGATCGGAACCAGGATGGAATCGAACAAGGGGCCCTCTCGGATCAGTTCGCCCGAGGCAGGCCGAATACCTGGCCCGGGTAGATCAGGTCGGGGTTGAGGATCTGGTCCCGGTTGGCGTCGAAGATCTCGACGAAGCGGACACCGTCCCCATACACCCGAGTGGCGATTCGCCATAGATTGTTGCCGGGCTGGATAACCACAAGACGGTTCCCC
>CAYNFA010000090.1:0-9954 GCA_964396345.1 uncultured Thalassobaculum sp. | reverse complement strand
GGCCCCAGCAGCTTCGGCGCGTAGGCGACGAGGTAGATCGCGAAGGCGGCGATCCAGCTGGCGCCGGACAACGGGACGGCAACGCCGTGGAGATCCGGCACCAGCGCCACCGCCACCCGCAGCAGCGTGGCCATGGTCACCAGCAGGTACGCCGCCGTCGTCCAGCGGTCGGCCGTCAACGCGCGGCCGGTGTGGCCGAGCGTCGCCCGCGTCATCATCGCCAGCATCATCGTCCCGGCCGCCCCGGTCCCGAGAGCGTGCAGGGCCGCCGCCTCGGGCACCGCCGCCGGCGCCAGCGCCGCCGCCGCCGCCAGGCCGAGACCGACCGGCACCCACAGGTAGCCGAGGTGCAACACCCAGACCAGCGGCTCTGCCCCGGTCCGCCAACCCCTCCAGCGCGCCAGGCGCGCCACGTGGCCGATCGCCACCACCGCCGCCAGCGCCCCGGTCGCCGGCTCCGCCGGCTGCGCCAGCCAGGCCGCGAACGCCACCACGGTGGCCAGCAGCATCACCGCGTCGAAACGGCCCGGCTCGGCCGGCAGCGGCCCGCCCTTGCCGGTGTTGACCAGCCAGTTGCGGGTGAACGCCGGGATGATCCGCCCTCCGATCAACGTCACCATCAGCACCAGCGCGACCAGCCCGAGCCGATTGCCGAAGCCGGCGCCCGCCGCCATCAGGCCGGCGGCGCCGGCGTGCACCATGGCGTTGCCGACGAGCAGCAGAAGCGGCCCGGCCACCATCGGCAGGTTGCGCCAGTTCCGGCTGGCCCGGATCTGCCAGCCGGTCCGGGCGACGACCGCCGCCAGGAAGGCGAGGTCGACGGCCGCGACGGCGGGCACGCCGAGCGCATCGGGCCAGACCATGGCGACCCGGCCAAGCAGCCAGACGCCGGCCAGCAGGGCGAGCGGCCAGCCGACCAGTTTCGGCTGACCGGTCCAGCTCGGCACCGCGGTCAGCAGGAACCCTCCGGCAATGCCGGCGCCGACGCCGTACACCATCTCGTGGGCGTGCCAGGCCAGCGGCCCGTAAGCCGCGCCTCCCGGCGTCGCCAAGCCGGCCAGGGCCGCCAGCCAAAGGGCGATCGAGGCCAGTGCCCAGGCGGCGCCGGCCAGGAAGAACGGCCGGAAGCCAACCTCGAGCGGCGCCCAAACGGGCGGGTGCGGGATCGACGGAGAGAGCGGGATCGCGGTCATGGCAACCTCCCTGGGGGGACTGTTCCTGGGGCGCCCGGCGCGGCGGCGATGATGTCGATCAGTTCGGCCGCCAGGTCGTCGGTCGGCAGTCGGTAGGAGCGGGCCGCCTCGGCGACCGTCATGAACGAGGCCATCGCGCAGCCGGGGCAGGCCATATGGCGGCGCATGAAGACCGACACAGTCTGCGGCCAGCGTCCCATGACGTCACCGACAATCATCGACAGCAGTTCGGAAGGGGTCATCGCAGGAGGACCGGCTGGTGGAAGCGGGGTCCGATGACCCTACGGGTCCCGCGGCCCCGGGTATTGCGCTGGCGCAAGCTCGCGGCTCACGCCTGCTCTGCGATCTCCACCAGCCGGTGCGGCTGCGCGATCACCAGGTGCGCGGCCCGCTTGCCCGACAGGATGCCTTCCTGCTCCCAGGCGGCGAGCGTGCGGCTGACGGTGTGCAGGGTGGTCGCCGTCATCTCGGCCAGGTCGTTGCGCGAGACGACGAAGGGGATCTCGACGCCACCCTCGACCCGCCGCCCGGATTGCCGCGCCATGCGCAGCAGCGTCGAAGCGATGCGCCGTTCCACCCGCTGGGTGGCGGCTTCGCGCAGACGTTCCTGCATCTCCTCGATGCGCCCCCCGATCACCTTGATCGCGTTCACGGCGATGGCCGGGTAACGGGTCAGATGATCGGCGGTGCGAAGCGCGCTCCACGCCAGCAGCATGCAATCCTCGACCGCCACCGGGGTGGCCGGAAACGGCATCCCGCGCAGCACCGCCACCGTGCCCACCAAGTCACCAGGCCCCATGTAGCGAAGCACGAGGTTCTGGCCGTCCGGGGTGGTCTGGTCGAGGCGCAGGCGCCCCCAGCCCATCACGTAATTGTGGACGGCTTCCTCGCCCTGCTGGAACAGCGCCTCGCCCTTCTTCAACGGCCGCTCGTGCGCTTCGCGCGCCACCACATCAAGTTCGGCGGGGGTCAGGCCGTTGAACAGCGGTACCCGCTGCAGAACCGTGACGCGAGCCGGGATGTCCATCGGCGAGCCTCATGTGTCGCGGCCGCATCGGCCAAGCCCCATGAGGCGCGTCCATGCCGTCACTGGTCAACCCGGGGTCATGCCCGCCACAGCTCGGCGTCGGCGGCAAGCTGATCCTCCAGTGTGGTCAGGAACGCCGCGGCGATCGGAGACAACGCGCGCCGGCGCGGTTGGATCGCCATCAGGTCAAGGGTCAGGGGCGGCCCGGCCAGCGGTCGAACGCAGAGACTGCGGTCGCGGATCTCGGGCAGCAGCATCACCGCCGGGACGATCGCGGCATAGTCGCTGTTGGCCAGGAAGTCGAAGGCGCCGAACATCGAATCGAGTTCCAGGATGTCGTCGATCTCGGCGCCCAGCACCGCCAGGTGCGACAGGATCCGCCGGGTCCGCAAATTGCCGGTCGGCGGCAGCACCAGGCGCAGCGGCCGAACCGTGCGCAGGTCGATCGGGGTCATGTGCGCCGATCTGTCGCCGTCGCGGCTCGCGAACATCTCCGGGACCGCCGGAAACGGCCATCCCAGCAGCGGGCCGACGGCCTCGATCACCGGCACTACGGCGACGTCGAGGGCGTCGGCCGCAACCCGGTCGATGAGATGATCGCTGATCGCCTCGGTCAGCCGCACCGACGCGTTCGGGTGCGCCTGCATGAACCGCCGGAGCGTCGGCCCGAGACTGCAGCGTGTGAGTGCGGACATCAGCCCGATGTCTGCCTCGCCCTCGAGCCCACGGCCGAACCCGCGAACCTCCTGCTCGGCCTCCGAGGCGCCGCGCAGGACCGCGGCGCAGCGGCGGTACAGGCGCTCGCCGGCCGGGGTCGGGCGGACGTCACCGCGCTCCCGCACGATCAGCCGGACGCCGAAATGGTCCTCAAGCCGGCGGATCTGCTGCGACACCCCGGACTGCGTCGCGTTCTCCCGACGCGCCGCGGCGGTAAACGATCGCTCCTCGACGACGGCGACCAGCATCCGCATAGCGGTGAGGCTAAGCGTCATCGACCATTACCCAGAGTGATGAACCTTAGAAGCAATCATCATTTCTCTTAACGCCACTGTCACTGTTCAATACCTCGCACCAGACCGGCGGCGCACGCCGGCAGACCGCCGTCAGGCAAGGAGGAACCGCCAATGACCACCACCATGGACGCGACCCGCGAACTGACCGTGACCCGTCGGCACCCGCTGATCGGCAGCGAGGTGCGTGGACTGGACCTGTCCCGGCCGATGGATACCGCGACGCTGGCGAAGCTGAACGCGATCTGGATGGAACACATCATGCTGGTGTTCCCGGACCAACCCATCACCGACGAGCAGCAGATCGCCTTCGCGCGGAACTTCGGGGATCTTGAGATCCACCCCTCGGTCGCCCACCGCTCCTCCCGGAACCCTGAAATCTACCGGGTATCGAACGTCGACGAGAAGGGCGACATCCTGCCGAGCGAGAGCAGCGAATGGCAGTACATGGAGCTGACGTGGCTCTGGCACACCGACAGCTCGTTCCGCGAGATCCCGTCCAACGGCTCGATCCTGCACGGCATCATGGTCCCGTCCGAAGGCGGCGACACGATGTTCGCAAACATGTACGCCGCCTATGACGCGCTCTCGCCGGACATGAGGCGCCGGATCGAGGGCCTGAAGGTTCTCCACAGCCACGACGCGGTCATCGCCCGCTCGGCCAAGCTGAGCGCGCGCAAGGACAAGGGCACCTATGTGGATTTGCCGACGGTCGAGCAGCCGCTGGTTCGTCGCCACCCGGTCACCGGCCGCCGCTCGCTGTTCCTCAGCCCGCACACCATGGCCGGCGTGGTCGGGATGCCGGAGGACGAAAGCCTTGCCTTGCTCGAAGAGCTGACCCGGCACGCCACCGAGGAGCGGTTCGTCTACCGCCACAAGTGGCGGCGCGACGACGTCATCATGTGGGACAACCGCTGCACCATGCACGCGGTCATGCCCTACGATTCCGTCAACCACCGTCGGATCATGCACCGCACCACCATCGTCGGCGACGAGCGCCCGACGCTCTGACCGCCACCGCCTCCCGCTGCGGCGGGAATCTCGCGTGAGCTTGCGGCAGCGCAACAAGACAGTCGCCGCGACACCCTAAGTTCCTTGGCATCGGACGAGCCCAATCCTCCGATGCCAAGGAGCGAGAGTGATGAAAACACGCCTCCCGACGATGACGACGATGGCCAGCGCGATCGCGCTCCTGTCGTCCATCGCCCTTGGCGCCGACGCCGCAGAACCCTATGACGCCGACGCCTTAAACGCCCTGCCGAGCATCGTGCTCGACGCCACCGATCTGCCGCCACCGATCGCCCGCGATCACACGGCCATCGTCAAACTCCACCTGGAAACCGTCGAACGCGTCGCCAAGCTGGGCGACGGCACCGCCTTCACCTACTGGACCTTCAACAACAAGGTCCCGGGGCCGTTCGTGCGGGTGCGGGTCGGCGACACCGTCGAGGTGTCCATGAAGAACGCCGCCGACAGCGCCATGATGCACTCGGTGGACTTCCACGCCGTCACCGGCCCCGGCGGCGGCGCGGTCGCCACCCAGGCGGCGCCCGGCGAGACGAAGCGCTTCACCTTCAAGGCCCTCAACCCCGGCATCTACGTCTACCACTGCGCGACGCCGATGGTCGCCGACCACATCCAGGCCGGCATGTACGGCCTGATCCTCGTCGAGCCCGAGGGCGGGCTGCCGAAAGTCGATCGCGAAGTTTACGTGATGCAGGGTGAGATCTACACCGAGGAGCCGTTCGGCACCCCCGGCCTGCTGGCCACCGACTACCAGAAGCTGCTCGACGAGAAGCCGGAGTACTACGTGTTCAACGGCGCCGCCGGCGGCCTGACCGGGGAGCACGCGATCCACGCCAAGCGCGACGAGACCATGCGCATCTACTTCGGCGTCGGCGGCCCGAACAAGACTTCAAGCTACCACGTGATCGGGGAGATCTTCGACAAGGTCTACAACTACGGCTCGCTCACCAGCCCAGTCGCGACCGACGTGCAGACGGTTACGGTCGCGCCCGGCGGCGCGATGGTCGGCGAGCTGACGTTCGAGGTGCCCGGCCGTTTCCTGATGGTGGACCACGCC
Source organism: uncultured Thalassobaculum sp. (assembly GCA_964396345.1). GTDB lineage: Bacteria > Pseudomonadota > Alphaproteobacteria > Thalassobaculales > Thalassobaculaceae > Thalassobaculum_A. Next base: position 4,641 of record CAYNFA010000090.1, on the reverse strand, counting down.
CTGTCGCGCCTGGAGCGCGGCCTGGTCGCCCACATCGACGTAGAGGGCGCGCAGGATCCGACGGTCTTCGACACCGGAAACGAGCAACTGTCCATGAAGGGTCACTGACCCGCTCGCGGGGGGAGGCGAACCCTCCCCCTGTCGCCCGCACCAAAGGAAGATCACGATCATGAAGACTACCGTCGTCGCCGCCACCGCCGCCGGCATCCTGCTGGCCACCACGCTCACTGGTCCGGCGCTCGCCGCCGACCATCAGGTCAAGATGCTGAACCGCGGTGCCGCCGGCATGATGGTGTTCGAGCCTGCCTATCTCGCGATCGCGCCCGGCGACACCGTCACCTTCCTCACCACCGATCCCGGTCACAACGCGGAGACGGCGACCGGCATGCTCCCCGACGGCGCCGCGCCCTTCAAGGGCGGGATGAACAAGGAGATCACCGTCACCTTCGACGCCGAGGGGCTTTACGGATACCTCTGCAAACCGCACTACGCGATGGGCATGGTGGGGCTGATCAAGGTCGGCAGCGACGCGCCCAACGCCGACGCCGCCAAGGCAACCAAGCATCCCGGCAAGGCCGCCAAGGTGATGGCGCGACTGCTCGCCACCGCCGGAAACACCGTTGCCGCCCTGCCGAAATAGACCATCGCTCCGCGGCCGGCCACCCGGCATCACCCCGCATCTCCAGGGCGATGCCCCCGCCAGCCACGGAGTGATCACAAGCCGCAGGCCCTTCCGCCCGCTAGCCTTTTCCCATGATCATCGTTGACAAAGCCCTGGAGCGACGCGCCTCCGAAGGTCGACCGATACGGGTCGGCATGGTCGGAGCCGGCTTCATGGGGCGCGGTGTCGCCCTCCAGATCGCGACGGCGGCACCTGGCATGCGGTTGGTGGCAATCGCCAACCGCCATCTTGAACCCGCGCGCCGCGCCTACGAGGAGGCCGGCTGGAAGGACATCCGGACAGTCGACACGCCGGGGGCGCTCAGCGCGGCGATCGACCAGGACGTTCCCGCCGTGACCGAGGATTGGCGGCTGCTCTGCACCGACGATCGGATCGACGTGGTGCTCGAAGTCACCGGCTCGATCGACTACGCCGCCGCGGTCGCGCTGACCGCCATCGAGCACGGCAAGCACATCATCCTGATGAACGCCGAGTTGGACGGCACGGTCGGACCGCTGCTGAAGCGCAAGGCCGACGCCGCCGGCGTCGTCTGCACCAACGTCGACGGCGACCAGCCGGGCGTGATCATGAACCTCTACCGGTTCGTCAAGGGCATCGGGCTGCGCCCGGTGCTGTGCGGCAACATCAAGGGGCTGCACGATCCGAAGCGGACCCCGACCACCCAGGCGGCGTTCGCCGCGCGCTGGGGGCAGAAGGCCTCGATGGTCACCTCGTTCGCCGACGGCACCAAGATCTCGTTCGAGCAGGCGATCGTGGCCAACGCCACCGGCATGGGTGTGGGCCAGCGCGGGATGTTCGGTCCCGAGGTGCCCGCCGGCACCCCGATCGTGGAGGCCTGCAAGGCCCTGCCGGCCGAGCGCTTCATGGACGGTCCGGGGATCGTCGACTACGTGGTCGGCGCGGTACCGGGCGGCGGCGTGTTCGTCCTCGGGACCATCGACCACCCGCAGCAGCGCCACTACCTGAACCTCTACAAGGTCGGCGAAGGACCGTTGTACTGCTTCTTCAATCCCTATCGCCTCTGCCACTTCGAGGTGCCGTCGACCGTGGCCCGCGCCGTGCTGTTCGGCGACGCCGTGATCGCCCCGCTCGGCGGGCCAACGGTCGAGGTGATCGCGGCCGCGAAACGCCCGCTGAAGGCCGGCGAGACCCTCGACGGCATGGGCCACTACACGACCTATGGCCTGTGCGAGAACGCCGACGTCACCCGCCGCGACCGACTGCTGCCGATCGGCGTCGCCGAGGGCTGCACTCTTCGCCGTGACGTGGCGATGGACGAGGTCCTGACCTACGACGACGTCGCGCTGCCCGCCGGCCGCCTGGTCGACCGTCTGCGCGCCGAACAGGAAACGATGTTCTTCGGGGCCGCGCCGGCGACGTCGCGCGCGCCCAACCGCCGCACCCCGGCGATCGCCGCCGCCGGCGACTGAACGCCAAAGGGTTCTACCCTGCTACGATACTGGATCTGGCCGGCGGCTCCCCCGCCGGCCAGTTGGCGTTCGGGGCCAGCCAAGCTCGGGCAACCAGGGGCTCCTCTACGCCAGGGGACGCTGGCGCTGGCCGAACCCGTCGGCGAGGTGACGGTAGAGCTTGCCGGGGTTGCTCACCGACGCAGCCGCCTCCGCGCCGAGCGCGACCGCGACATCCGCCACCCCCGGGGCCAGCCCCAGCTTGCGCAGCCCGGACAGGTGGTACTCCATGAACGCACGGTCTCGGCGGGTCAGGAACGAGCGAACCAGCAGCCGGTAGTAGCGACGCAGGAACGCACCCTCGATCTGCTTGAGATCGTCCGCCGACAGCACCGCCGGCCCATAGCGGTGCAACATCGGCAGCCACTCCGCGAACAGCGTCTTGCGCCGCTCGGCCACCGTCGAGGTGATCGAGTCGGCGTGGGTCCGGGAGAACGACAACACCTCATCGACGAACCCGAAGTCGTGCGACGCCAGCAGGTCGAACATGATCGCCAGGTCGGCGTGCAGGAACTCGCCGGGGTAGAATGGCCGTCGCCCGCGCACCAGGTCGGCCCGGATCAGGGCCGAGCTCGGGGCGAGCGCGAACACCTCCTGGCGCAGGTACATCCGGACGATCTCGCCGCCGTCGAACAACTCGCGGTCGCGCGGCAACCCACGGCACTCGACGCGGTCGCCGCGCAGCCGCAGCGCCCCGACCACGCCGACCGACAGATGCCGCAGCGCCACGCCCACCATCTTCTCCAGGCAGTCGGGCTTTAGCGTGTCGTCGGCGTGCAGGATCTTGCAGTAGCGGGCGTCCGGAGACATGCCCTCCAGCGCCCGGTTCCAGTTGTCGATAACCCACAGGGTCTCGTCGTTGCGGGACACCCGCACCCGCGCGTCGCGTGCCGCGAAGCGGGCCACGATCGCCGCCGTCTCATCGGTACTCGCGTTGTCCAGGATGACGTGTTCGAGGTTTCGATAGCTCTGGGCGAGCACGCTCTCGATACATTCCTCCAGGAATTTGCCGCCGTTGTAGACCGGCGTAACAACGCTGATGAGCGGTTGATCCAGCATGTTGCGCATTCCCCTGTTGAACTCACCATCAACGTACTTTGAAAATCAGATCACAGTAAAAACTCGACCTCAGCATCAAGACTAATAGCGCTTTCTTTCAAAATAAAGCGCCATCAGGCGCGATCACCGCCTGTCACAGCTTGGTCACTACACGAAACAGGAACGTTGCCTTTTAGTGAGGGTTGTCGACTTGGAGCCAGGGGCGCCGTACGCGGACCCCGCGCGCAGGAGGGATGGCCGAAGGCATGCGTATCGTCCACATATCTCCGAGCGACACCGATGGTGGCGCTTCGAAGGGCGCTTACCGACTACACACGGCGCTGCGCGAGCACGGCGTCGATTCACGGATGCTCGTGCAGCGGAAGTACACCGACGACCCGTCGGTGATCACCACCCGCCAATCGTATGTGGCGATGTTCGACGGGTTGCGCGATCGGTTCGACCGGCTGCCGCTGAAGTTCTACGACTGGCAACGGCACAACTGGTGGACCGTCGGCTGGCTGCCGTTCGGCGTCGGCAACATCGTGCGGGCCATGAAGCCGGACGTGGTGCAGTTCCATTGGACCGGGCGCGGTGCGGCGCCGATCGGGACCGTCTCGGAACTGCGCGAGTTTCCGATCGTCTGGACCCTGCGCGACATGTGGCCGCTCACCGGAGGCTGCCACTATTCGGCCGGATGCGAACGCTACCGCACCGGCTGCGGCAACTGCCCGCAACTCGGATCCGGCTCGCGCTTCGATATCAGCGCTTGGCAATGGCGGCGCAAGTACCGGGCCTGGAAGGACGTCAAGATCAACTTCGTCGCACTGAGCCACTGGATGGCCGAGCGCGCCAAGGAAAGCCCTCTGACGCGGAACAACACGGTCACCGTCATCCCCAACGGGGTCGACGTCGATCGCTTCTCGCCCGACGACAAGATCGCCGCCCGCAAAGCCTGGAGGCTGCCGACCGACCGAAAGATCATCCTGTTCGGCGCCCTCAACAGCACCGCCGATCCGCGCAAGGGGTTCCGCTACCTGGACGAGGCGCTTGGCAGGCTGTCCCAGCAGGGCTGGCGCGACCGCGTGCAGGTCGTGGTGTTCGGCTCCAACTCCGGCACCGCCTCGCACGACCTGCCGATCCGTTATGTAGGGCACCTGCGCGACGACATCAGCCTGTCGCTGCTCTACGCCGCCGCCGACGTGATGATCGTCCCGTCGATCGAGGACAACCTGCCGAAGACGGCGATCGAGGCGATGGCCTGCGGCGTCCCGCTGACCGCGTTCGCCAACACCGGGCAACTCGACATCGTCGACCACAAGGTCAACGGCTATCTCGCCGAGAACCTGTCGTCCGAGGATCTCGCACGCGGCATCGCCTGGTGTCTCGACGAAGGCTCCAAGGATGGCGGTCTCAGCCTCCGGGCCCGCGCGAAGGCACTGCGCAGCTTCG
>CAYNFA010000089.1:0-9978 GCA_964396345.1 uncultured Thalassobaculum sp. | reverse complement strand
CTCCCACGCTGGTTCGAGACGGTGGCGGGGAGCCTGGCCGCCGTGCTGGTCGGCTACGGTCTCTCGGTGCCCTACAACATCGTTGCGACCGTCGGTGTCTGGCGCTCGGCGGCGCGCTACGGCGGTCCGTCGCTCCACGCGACCCTGGCGCGCGTCGCGAGCGCCGTTCTCATGGCGGGCCTGACGCTGACGTGAGACGGCCCCGACGCCAAGGTTCATCCTGGGGCCTTCCAAGCGGCTTAGGGACTTGGCGCATCCACGGCCGCAACCTTCTCGTGCTCGCCCATGCCGCTTAACAGGCATCTGAGGACATCCGAGCCGGTGATCATCCGATGCGCTCCCGGCGACCAGAGGAGCATGACCGTTTCATCATGGCCGGCGTCTTGTGCGCGCAGTGTGGCCAGTATGCCGAGGGCCTTGTCGAGGGTTTCGGTCGGCCTGGCGACCACCGCCGGGCGATGACAGTAATCGCCGAGCGCGACATCGCGCCCGAGGACCAGAAAGTCCCGCAGGAAGGCGTTCGCGTTCAGCAGCAGGCGCGGCTTGCCTTTCCCGTCCTGCAGCACGACCCACTTCTTCCGCGACGCGGCCAGCTTGCGGACGAAGGGATCGTCCTGCGCGCGGTCGATTGCGGGGAAGACCGGGCGATCGTCGTCGAAGGGCAACGGCACGATGCTCTCGGGATCGAGGGGTCTGCCCTGGTCCTGCACGACGAGGTCGTCGAGCGCGAGGAAGTTGATCGCCCCGATCGCCTCCACGCGACCCACCTCGCTGCCGGTATTCACGGCATGGTAACGAAGGATGTTGTGCAGCTCGCGTTCACGGAACCAGGGAACGGATTCGGTACCGACCCATGCGTCCAGAAGCAGGGCTGTGGGCTTTGCCAGGGGCCACAGCAGGATGCGGTAGAACCGCAGAACCGGCGCGAAGATCGCGACCGCCCGCAGTGCATTGCGGGAGAAGTAGGCCTGGGGACCGATCTCACCCAACGCGGTGATGACGACGGTGGAGAAGAGAAAGGCGAGCACACCCGTCATCACGGAGTCCGCCAACATGGTCAGAAGCACGTTGATGGCGACGTTACCGATGAGGATTGTGACGAGCGTGAAGTTTGCATCGCGCCTGAGTTCGAGGGCGCTCGAGGCGGTCTTGTCGCCCGCTGCGGCCGCCGCCTCGAGCCGCAGGCGGCTGAGGCTGAAGACGGCGATGTTCGACCCGGAGAACAGGGCCGATTGCGAGACGCAGAAAGCGATCCCCAGCCAGGTCAGCGCGTCGTTCATGAGATTTCCTTTAGACTTCGGGTGAACCGGCCTGTTGCGCCAGCGGTTCCGCCGGAGGCGTCGGGGAGCCCGAACCGGTCGTTGCCGGGTCGCGACGAGGGACTACGTCTGCAGTTTCCCGTGCGCCTTCCGCCAGGTGGCACTTGCGCGGGCGCTCGGTACTACAACTCGTCGGAAGAAATCTGTGCTCGTGCGCTGAATCGCCGGCGCGACTCGTCGACCACCTCTGCTTTCGCATAGGCGACGACTCCGGGTTCGTCTGCGAAAGTGGTGGGCGTTGAACAGCCTGCTAGGCGTTCGCTGCGATCTCGGACCGCAGGATATCGATGGTGTCTAGAGTCGCTTGGATCATCCGGTGCAGTTCGTCCAGGAGCGCGTCGATCCGGTCGGCCGGCATCGCGGCGATCTCGCCTTCCAGCCGGCGGCAGAAGGCCATGACCTCAATGAAGCCGAGGTTGCCCGAGGCCGACGCGATGGCGTGCGCGGTGCGGCTCAGTTCCGCCCGGTCGCCCAGCCGACGGGCTTCGTGGAGCGCCGCTGAGCGGCGCCCCAGTTCATCGCGCAGCAAAGACAGGAAGCTCCCGATCCTGCCGTCGCCGAAGGTGGCGCGCTGTTCGTCGTAGATGGCGCGGTCGATCACGTTGCGGCTCCGGCAGAAAGCGCGGTTCGACGGGCGTCCGGCGCGTACTTCGGCAACGGCGCCGATGATGGCCTTGGAGGGTGTCGGCGTCGTGACGTAAACATCCATCCCCGCGGCTTCAGCGTGGCTCCGATCCTCGACGTTCGCTGCTACCGAGAGGGCGATAACCGGGAGCACGGCGACGGCCCGATCTTCCGACGCCCGCATGCGTCGGGTCAACTCCAACCCGTCCATCACCGGCATCCGGACCGTGACGAAGGCGAGGTCGAAGCGCGCCGTGCCGAGCCATCGCAGGGCATCGGCGCCATCCGACGCACTTGTCACTTGGTGGCCGGCTCGTACCAGCATGCCCGACAGGTTGCGTCGGCTCTCGTCGGCGTGGTCGACCAGCAGGATGAACGCCGGCGTCACCGTGTGGTCACGGACGTCGGTGGCGGGCGAGGGCAGCGGCCGGACGATCATCGGGGCACTCCTGCATCTCAAGGTAGATCATTATATCATATTTGGCACCTGTTACTTTAGTGTAAATGTGACTGAACGGTGCGCGGCGCCGCCCTCGGGCCGGAGTCAGGCGTACGACAGAGGCAGGGCGGTGGTCAGCTTGATCTCCTCCATCGCGAAGTTCGAACTTACGTCCATCATCGGCACCGCCGCGATCAGTCGCTTGTAGATCGCGTCGTAGCTTGCGATGTCCGGGACAACGACCTTCATCACGTAGTCGATGTCGCCGCTCATCCGGTAGACCTCGACGACCTCCGGGATATCGGCGACCGCGGCGGCGAATTGCTGCAGCCACTCCAGGTCATGGCGGTTGGTACGGATCCGCACGAACACGGTGACGCCCAGATTGATGCGGGCGGGATCCAACAAGGCGACGCGGGCGCGTATCACGCCGGCCTTTTCCAGGTTCTGAATGCGCCGCCAGCACGGCGTGGTCGACAGCCCGACCCGATCGGCGATGTCGGCCAGAGCCAGATCGGCGTCGACCTGCAGGAGCGTGAGAATTTTTCGATCGATAGCATCCATAGGAATTTATTCTATAGAAAGACGGTTTGGATGGAAAGAACGCAAACTATTTGCGCGCGACCGTGGGTACGCTGACTTCAAGTGGGCGCGCAAAGGTTGGAGGGATTTCATGAACCGACTGTTCAACGAGCATCCGAACTCGGTCGGCGAGAGCTATTCTGAACACATGGGCGTGGCCTTTGGCTTCGGTTTCCGGATGGTCCTGGCCGGCCTTGCCTGTCTGGTCCACGGGGTTCTGCCGTTCCTGTTCGTGAAGACCGGCAGCCGCACGATCAACGTGCTGCACGACCGGATGGTCGCGCAACGGGTCCGCAAGCCGGGTCCGACCCCTGAGGCTGGGCGGGCCGCCGCTTGACGCTTCAGCGATCGAGGACCGACAGGTCCAATTCGTAGGACTTTCCGAGAAACATCACGTGCCCCGAGTGGTCGGCCCGGGCGTCGCCGGTGTTGGGGTGCACGAAGACGTCGAGATCGCCCCGGTTCAGCGCCAGCCAGGGGACGATGGTTGCGAACAGCGCCGGAACGAACTTGATCTGGTAGCTCCACATCGGGTGCGGCCCGACCGGCTTCTCGTGGAAACGCCCCATCTCGGCTCCGGGAAAGCGCGCGGCCATTCGGTCGTAGAGCGCGCGCGCCGGGTCGCTGGTCGCGGCGTCGAAATAGACATGGGCGTGCCATGTCTGAATGGTGTCGGTCGACGGATCACTCATCAAAGGCCTCCGACGCCGATTATGGCGCAGGTCGCGCCGCTGCGCAGGCTCCGATGTTCGCGCCGGTTCCGCCGTCGGCGACCCGGGTCGACGGGCGGCCGCGCGCCGGTGCATAGTTTTCCGAACGCACCGCTACCCGGGAGACCGCCTTGGCCCATCACCGCATCACCGCCGGACCCGACACCGTCCACTGGGGTTGGTTCGAGGCCGCGCTTGAGCCGGTGATCACCATCGACAGCGGTGATCGCGTTACCGTTGAATCGGTTTCGGGGGGGCCGGCCAACCTGCCGGGCGAGGGTTTCCACGTGCCGCCCGAACTGCACCAGATTCACGAGCACGCCCAGCGCAAGCTGCAGGGCCACATCCTGACCGGGCCGATCGCGGTGCGCGGCGCCATGCCGGGCGACGTGCTGGAAATCCGGATCATCGACATCCGGCTGCGCCAGGACTGGGGCTACACCTTCGTGCGGCCGCTGGCCGGCGCCCTGCCGAACGATTTCGCCACCGGCGAGCAGATGATCGTGGCGCTCGACCGCGAGCGCAACGTCGGGCGCCTGCCTTGGGGCACCGAACTGCCGCTTCGACCATTCTTCGGCGTCATGGGCGTGGCGCCGCCGCCCGCCTGGGGCGCGATCTCCTCGATCCAGCCGCGCGCCCACGGCGGCAACCTCGACAACAAGGAACTTATCCCCGGGACCACGCTCTACCTGCCGGTCCACGCCGAGGGCGGCAAGCTGTCGCTCGGCGACGGGCACGGCGTGCAAGGCGACGGCGAGGTCTGCGTGACCGCCATCGAGACCGCCCTGGAGGGCACGGTGGAGGTGATCCTGCGCAAGGATCTCGGCTGGACCTACCCGCGGGCCGAGACCCCGACGCACCGGATGACGATGGGCATGGATGCCGACTTGGACGACGCCGCCAGCCACGCGCTGCGCCAGATGATCGACTGGATCACCGCCACAACCAACCTGTCGCGCCACCAGGCCTTCATGCTGATGAGCCTGGCGGCCGACGTCCGGGTCACGCAATTGGTGAACGAACAGAAGGGCATCCACGTGATGCTGCCGAAGTCGGTCCTGTGAACCCCGGGGTCGGCGATCCGCCCGATCAGCGTTTACCGATTGTTAACATTCTGCTAGCAGACTGCGTCAGCTGACAACCGTTGCGGGTATTGTCATGGACGCGTCCGATATCATCGGTTGGATCATCTACGGCCTGCTGTTCGTCGGCTTGGTGCGACTCGGCACACGGCGCGATGAGCCCCGAGGCCTCGACAGGCTGAACTACCGCCGCTGACGGGCCTTGGTCACCGGTCAGCGGGCGACGATCCGGGCCAGGGCCCGGCGTCCGGCGTCCAGCACGTCATCGAGATCGTCCGGGTCGACGTGCGGGTAGTGCTTGACCAGCCATTCGGGCGCGTCGAACGGGGTGTCGCGGTGGCGTTCGTGATCGATCGTCGCGTCCAAAAGGCCGACCAGGACCTGCAGCTTGTCGAGTCGCGAGATGCGATCGGCGGTCAGGTTTTGTGCCATGGTCGTCGGCTCCGGCTGCGGCTGGCCAACCCTATCCCGCCGGCTGCGGCTTGCAAACCATCCGCCATCCCCGAGCCGGCATCTGCCGTCCGTCAATCGTAGGCGGCGAGGCGGGCCCCCTGCCAAAGCAGCTCGTGCCGGTAGCCGCTGCTCACCGTTACGCTTCCCCCGCCCATCGACACGATCACCACGGTCTCGTCCTCGGCGCCGAGGACGTAGGCGCGGACATGACCCTGCCCAGGCTCGGCCTCCCATCGGACCGCGCCGACGGCGCGGAGGCGCGTGACCAGACGATCCAGCGCCGCGCAATCGTCCGGACCCAGCGTTGCCGGCGCCCGACGGCCCCGGAACGCGATCACCTCTCCCATGCAGGCATCCTCCGCGGAACGTTGCGTACCCTGAGGTAATGAACGCCTCGGTGGCCCGTAACACCCGCGGGAGGCGGCTCGACGGAACGTGATCGGCGGTGAGCGCTCGGGAGCGGAGGGCTACGTCGGCACGCTCATGATCAGACCGCCGTCCACCACGATCTCGGTGGCGGTGACGTACTTGGCCTCGTCGGACGCTAGGTAGAGGGCGGCGTAGGCGACGTCCCACGCGTCCCCCATGTGGCCCATCGGCACCTGGGCGTTGCGCTTGGCGATCAGCGCCGCGGCGTCACCGCCGGCCTGCTGCCCGGCGAGACGGACCTCGACCAGCGGGGTGTGCATGAGGCCAGGCACCACGGTGTTGCAGCGGATCCGCTCCTTGGCGTAGCTGACGCCGATGGCCCGCGACAGTTGCACCACGCCGGCCTTGGTGGCGGCGTAGGCGTGGATCGGCGACCCGATGTGCCGGTAACCGGCGACCGAGGCGACGTTGACGATGGCGCCGCCGCCGGTCGTGCGCATGTGCGGAATGGCATGGTGGCAGCCGAGATAGACGGTCTTCAGGTTGTGGTCCACCTGGCGGTCCCAGGTCGCCTCGTCCATTTCCGCCACGCCGCCCGGGATCGAGCCGCCGACGTTGTTGTGAATGACGTCGAGCCGGCCGAACCGGTCGACGCAGTCCTGCAGCAGAGTCTTTACCGTGGCGCCGTCGGTCAGGTCGCCGGCGGCAGCGTGACAGCGCCCCCCTTCCGACTCGATGATGCGCCGGGTTTCCTCGACCGCGTCGGCGACACGGTCGATCAGGTACACGATGGCACCTTCCCGGGCGTACAGAGTGGCGGAGGCCTTGCCGTTGCCCCAGCCGGGCCCGACCGAGCCGGCCCCAGCTACCACGATCACCTTGTCCTGCACGCGTCCGGCCATCGCCGCATCCTCCCGAGCTTTTACATTTCCGGCGATGCTGGCGCCGGCACGGGTCGGCGTCAACGCGGCCCGCGGAACGCTGCCACCGCCAGCGCGAGCCAGGCGAGGATGAGGAGCGTGCCGCCGGTGGGGGCGAGGAAGGTGCCGGGTCCCCAGCCGCTCATGCCTTGCACGTACAACGTGCCGGAGAACAGCACGACCCCGGCCAGCATCAGGGCGGCGCCCAGGGTGCCCCAGGCCCACTGGAAGCGGCTCCAGGCGGCACCGACGGCAAACAGCCCGATGCCGCTCAGCGCATGCCAGAACACCGCGGTCCACCAGATCCCGCCGGGATGGGTGGCGTCCGGGACGGCATGCGCGCCAAGGGCCGCGAGACCGACAGCGGCGGCGAGCAGGAGGGAGGACAACGTGAGCAGGATCCGGGGCATCAGCATGGCGGGACGCTAACACGGCTGGGGCGAGGGGCCATGGCGGAAGTCGAGGTTGCAGAATACCGTCTTGTCTACCTTCTCAAACCGGGGCAGGCTGATCGGAGATGGTCGGGGTGTGCAAAATTCTTCGGGCCTTGGGCCTGATGGCGGTTATCGGAGCGGGTGTGTTCGTCACGAGCGGGGACGCACACGCCGACCAGCCACTGGTCGGCGTCGTGAAGTCCGCCGAGGGTGATGTCGCGCTGATGCGGGCGGGCAGCGTTCTGGTTGCCGCGCTCGGGACCGAGGTACAGCTGCGCGATCGCCTGCGGACCGGGCCGGACGGCGCGGTCGGCGTCACCCTGGAAGACGGCACGTTGATCTCGCTCGGCTCGAATTCGGTGTTCGAGTTCACGGAGTTCGAGTACGCCCCCCAGCGCGGCGCCTTCGGCTTCCTTGGCGCCCTGCTGGGCGGCACGATGCTCTACTCTTCCGGGAAGATCGGCAAGCTGGCCCCGGAGCGCACCCGGATCCAGACGCCGCTCTCGGTGATCGCGGTGCGCGGCACCCGCTTCGCGGTGCGGCTGCCCGACGCGGCGGGGAACTGAGGCGATGCGGGCCCCCCGACTGTCGCGAACCCGCGCCGCGGTGATGGCGACCGCGATGCTCGTCGGCGGCTGCAGCTTCGGTCCGTACGACGTTGATCGGCTGGCGGGGGCGGCCCCGCCGGACTCGGCCTTCCTGGCGGCGCTGAGCCGGGAGTATGCCGTCCTCGGTGATGCCGAGCGGGCCGAGTACGACTGGCGAGACACCGCGCGGTTCTACGGTCGCGCGCTCGATGCCGCGGACGGCATCCGGGTGGAGCCGGAGGCGCTGGAGGAACGCGACCTCTCCGCCGAATTCCGCGACGCGCTGGCGTCCGCGCGCGAGCGGCTGACTCTGGGGTTGCGGCTGGCGGCGCGGGCGACGACGCCGGCGGCGACCGCCCGGGCGCAGGCGGCGTTCGACTGCTGGATGCAGGAGCAGGAGGAGGGACACCAAGCCGACCACATTGCCGACTGCCGAGAGCGTTTCGAGGTCGCCATGGCCGAGGTCGAGGAAGGGCTGGGCGGCGCGGTGGTGGTGCTTCTGGCCGATGCCGACGGGGCGGTTGGTGCCGTCGATCTGCGCAGCGAGCGCGGCGCCGTGGCCCTCGACACGCTGCGCGCGAGCGCCGTCATCGTGACCTCGGGGGCGACCCCCACGGCCGCCGGTCCGCTCGGCGACCAGGATGTGCTCGAGATTTTCGCGCGGGCACTCGGCGCCGAGCCGCCTCCGCCGGTGCTGGTGCGCCTGTACTTCGAGACCGGGACTGACCGGCTGACCGCGGAGTCCGAGGCGGCGCTGCCATCCGTTCTGGAATTGATCCGAGGCCGCGCGGTCCCCGGTGTCGAGATTGCCGGACACACCGACCGGGTCGGTTCGGCCGCGGTCAACGACCGGCTGGCTCTGCGGCGCGCGGAACTGGTCCGACAGGCGGTGCAGGCGCTGGGCGTACCGTCGCGCCTCATGAGGGTCGATTCCTTCGGTGAGCGCGACCCTGTGGTGCCGACCGCCGACGGCGTCGACGAACCGCGCAACCGCCGCGTCGAGGTCACGGTCCGATGACCGGCGGTTGAACCTGGAGGCGTGCGCCGGTCGCCCGAGCGTGCTTACTATCTGGCATGCCGCCTATCCGATCCCATCCCTTCGACTCGAAGCCGACGCTGACCGCGAAACCGCGGCGCGACCGGTTGATCGGCCTAGGCCTGCTGGCGGTTCTGATGGCCGCTTGGGCTATGGATCCGGGTCCGATGGTGTCGATCCGGCTGCGCGCGCTGGACTTTGCGGGGTCGTTCCGGCCGGCACCACAGCGTCCGCCGACGGTCGTGGTCGTCGATATCGACGACCAGAGCCTGGGTGTGATCGGCCAATGGCCATGGCCCCGCGACATTCTCGGCGAGATGGTCAGGCGACTGGCTCGGGACGGGGTGGCGGTCGTGGTCCTCGACATGCTGCTGGCCGAGACCGATCGCACGTCGCCGCTGCAACTGTCGCTTGCAGGTGCGTCAAATACCGAGACCCCGATCGCCTTGCCGGAGCCGTCCGTCACGGTTGCCGCCCGCGAGGCGACGCGGCAGCCTGGAGACCATGACGCGGCGCTGGCCGCCGAACTCGGCGCGGTGCCGGCCGTCACCGGTGCCGCGCTGTCGTCGGTGACGTTGCCGGTCGCCGCCGGCCCGCTGGTCAGCCGCTTTGCGGTTCGAGGAACAGCGCGCCTCGACCTGTTGCCACAGTCGCCTGGGCTAGTGCGACCGCTGGCCGTGCTGGAAGCCAGGAGCCAGGGCATCGGCGTGGTCAACCTGTTCCCCGATCCCGATGGTGCCTTGCGAACCGTGCCAGGAGCGGCCGTCGTCGGGGAAAGCCTGATCCCGGGGTTGGCGCTCGAGGCCGTCCGGCTGGTCGCCGGTGCCGAGAGCCTGGTCCTGGAGGCGCCGCCGGGGGCGGGGCCGAGCGGCATCTTGGTGGCGGGGCGCCTGATCCCCACGGACATGCGGGGAAGAATTTGGGTGGACACGCGCGACCCTTCCCGGATTCCCGTGGTATCCGCGGATCGCCTGCTGGCCGGCGGGGTCGGGTCCGCGAACCTCGCGGGGCGCGTGGCTATCGTAGGGGCGTCGGCATCCGGGATTGCTGCACCGCTTCGCACAGCGGCCGGTGACGGTGTGTCGAGCGCTCTGTTCCAGGCGATGGCCGTCGACTCGATCCTCGATGGGCGGGTTTTGGCGCGGCCGCCGGGAGCGAAGTCGATCGAGTTCGTCGTCGCGGGTGTCATCGGGGTCGGGCTTGTGGTGGCGCTGCCCTGGCTGGGGCTGGCAGGTCTTGGCGCCACGGCGCTTGCGCTCGTGTCGGTGCTGCCGGCCGTTGCGGTGCTTGCGGCGTCGGTTCCCGGCCTGCTCCTCGATTCGAGTTTTCCGCTCCTGGTCGGCCTGAGCCTTGCCGGGTGCGGCGCGATCTTACGGGTCGGCGAGCAGAACCTCGTGCGGCGGCGCCAGGCCGAACTGTTGGC
>CAYNFA010000088.1:0-10144 GCA_964396345.1 uncultured Thalassobaculum sp. | reverse complement strand
CCCAACTCGCTGCGGCGGCGCGCGAACTGCGGCCTGGCCTGCCGATCCTGCTTGCCACCGGCTTCGCGGAGCTGCCCAAGGGCTCCGGCATCGACCTGCCGAGGCTCGGCAAGCCCTATCTCCAGGACCAACTCGCGGCCGAAATTTCGAAGGTCCTGCGTTCCCCGTCTGGGTGAGGCGGGGCGGCCGCCTACGCCGGCAGCCAGCTCTTGCGTTCGCCGTCGTAGATCGCGCCCGGGTTGCCGTGAACCGTGGTGCGCCACATCCGCCGGCGGTGGCGATCGCCGTCGAACCAGGTCGCCGAATGGATCGTCGAGCGGTTGTCGTAGATGATCAGGTCACCGACGTCCCAGTCGTGGACGTAGGTGAAACGCGGGCTCGTGTAGTGCGACATCAGCTCGTACAGCAGCTTGGCCCCGTCGCCGTGCGGACCAGGCTGCATGCCGGCGAGCGGGCCGTCGACCCAGTCCATCTGTCCGGATTCGCAGAGGTAGAGCGCCGGCTCGCCGGTCACCGGGTGGACCCGGACCACCGGCTGGAGCTGCGGCGCCTCGCGCGGCTGCAAAGGGTGCGGCGGCTCGCCCGCCAGCACCGCCTGCTCCGAGCGGTTGCGGCCGGGGGCGACGTGGATGCCCTCCAGGCCCTCGATCCGCCGTTTCATGGCGTCGGGCAGGGCGGCGTAGGCGCCGATGCCGTCGGCGTACAGCGTCTGGCCCTGGCCCTTCGGGGTCGGTGTCTCGGCGTAGAACAGCGAGATGTCCGGCGGTGGGCGGCGGTAGCTCTGGTCGGTGTGCCAGCCGCGCCGATGCGGGAACTGCACCGGCACCGCGCCGTCGGCGGTCAGCGGCGGGTCGGGAAGGGCCGGGATCCTGGGTGTCGCCGGCGGCACGTTCGAGACCACCAGGATTTCCGGGACTTCGGGATGCACGTTGTTGCTGGCGGTGATCGTCAGCCGGTAGTCCTCGACCTCCGGCCCGAACAGCCGGCTCAGCCGCACCAGCAGCGTCGGGTCGTCCGAGATCGCGTTCATGCCCTTCATCAGCAGCAGGCAGTGGCGCTCGTAGAACGCCCGCAGGAACGCGTCGGGCGCCGCCTCGACCGCGGCGATCGCCGCCTCGGTGTCGGTGCCCGGCGGCAGCTCGACGATGCCGCCGAAGCTGGCGCCGGGGAGGGGGCGGATGTGAAACGTCGCCGGGGATCGAGGCATCGGCTGGACTCCTGCTGGCGGGCGCTGGCGGCGGCGGGGCGGGCGACCCATGATGGCGCAGCCGACCCTCGGAAGTCGATCCGGCTCGCGCCGGCTTGCCCCCGCTCCCGCGGCCGCTATTCTCGCCTTCATGGCCGAACCCCGACCCGCTGCCGTCCCCGCCGCCGCCCAGCTCCGCCAGGCGCAGTCCGCGCTGACGGTGCGCACGCCGGGGCGCGGCTTCACCGACATCACGGCCGAGATCGCGGGCTTCGTCGGCGGCACCGGGATCGCGTCGGGGTTGCTGACCGTGTTCGTGCGCCACACCTCGGCGTCGCTGCTGATCCAGGAGAACGCCGACCCGGACGTGCGCGCCGATCTGGGGGCCTTCTTCGCCCGTCTCGCCCCGGACGATCCCGGGCTCTACGCCCACACCGCCGAGGGTCCGGACGACATGCCCGCGCACATCCGCGCCGCCGTCACCAACACCTCGCTGTCGATCCCGGTCGTCGGCGGCCGCGCCGCCCTCGGGACCTGGCAGGGCGTGTACCTGGCCGAGCACCGCACCGCCCCGCAGCGCCGCGAGGTCGTCCTTCACCTGATCGGAGCCTGAGCCATGACCGACGCCCCCAACACGCTCGGAGCCGTCGAGGCGGCGCGCCGCATCGAGGTCGGAACGCTGACCGTGGAAGCGCTCGCCGAAGCCTGCCTGGCGCGCGTCGCCGAGCGCGACGGCGAGGTCGGCGCCTTCATCCACATCGACCCGGACGCGGTGCGCACCGCCGCCCGCTCGGCGCGCGCCGAGGGACCGCTGCGCGGCCTGCCGGTGGCGGTGAAGGACCTGATCGACACCGCCGACCTGCCGGCCGAGTACGGATCGCCGATCTACGCCGGCAACCGGCCGGCCGAGGACGCCGCCGTGGTGGCCCGCACCAAGGCCGCCGGCGGCCTGATCCTCGGCAAGACGGTGACCACTGAGTTCGCGTGGCGGCGCCCGGGCAAGACCCGCAACCCGCACGACCTCGGCCACACCCCGGGTGGCTCGTCGAGCGGCTCGGCGGCGGCGGTCGCCGACTTCATGGTGCCGCTCGCCTTCGGGACCCAGACGGCGGGATCGGTGATCCGGCCGGCCGCCTATTGCGGGGTGGTCGGTTTCAAGCCGACCTTCGCCACCCACGACCGGCGCGGCGTCAAGCTGCTGGCGGAGTACCTCGACACCGTCGGCACCTTCGCGCGCTCGGTCGAGGATGTGGCGTTCTTCGACTACGCGTTGCGCGGCGAGACCATGCCGCCGCTCGACGGGTTCGACGGCACGCCGCCGCGGATCGGCATCCACGTGCCGTTCGCCGACCGGATCGACGAGGACGCCGCCGCGGCGCTGGAGCGGGCCCGGATCGCCGCCCAGACCGCCCGCGCCTCGGTGGTGGCGCTGGTCGACTGGACCGCCTACGAGGCGATGGAGGCGGTCCACACGACGGTGATGACGGCGGGTGCGGCGCGGGCGCTGGCGTGGGAATACGACAACGCCCGCGACCAGCTCAGCGACTTCTACCGCGACACCCTGGCCGAGGGCCGGGCGATCGAAGACGCCGCCTACTACGAGGCGCAGGGCAAGGCCGACCGGTTCCGCAACGAGGCGGTCGCCCGGCTCGACGGGCTCGACGCGATCCTGACCGTGCCGGCTTCGGGCGAGGCGCCCGCCGGCATCGAGTGGACCGGCGACCCGCTGTTCAACAAGATCTGGACCCTGCTGCGCTGGCCGTGCGTCACGATCCCCGCCGGCCGCGGCTCGCACGGGCTGCCGGTCGGCGTGCAGATCGTCACCGGCTACGGTGAGGACGCCCGCGCGCTGGCGGTGGCGGCGTGGCTGGAGCGTGCGCTGGCGGCGATCGAGTGACCGCCCGCCGGTCGCCCCGTGGGTCCCGGCCCTCCGCGGCTTCGCCGCTGCGGCCGGGAGGACGACAGAGGGGTGGGGGTGGCGTCGGGCGTTTTTCCCCGTCGGCATCCCGGGCAAGCGCGGCGCGACCCGGGAGCCAGCCGCGCGTGACATGACCGTCCATGACGTTCCGAACCGAGGAGAGACCGGCATGCGCCTGCACACGATGACCTGGATGGAGGTCGACGCTTACCTGAAGGAGCAGAACGGCATCATCGTGCCGATCGGCTCGACCGAGCAGCACGGCCCGATCGGCCTGATCGGCACGGATTCCATCTGCCCGGAGGTGATCGCCGACCGCGCCGCCGAGACGCTGGGCTGCATCGTCGGCCCGACCATCTCGGTCGGCATGGCGCAGCACCACCTGGCTTTTGCCGGCTCGATCGCCCTGCGGCCGAGCACGCTGATCCTGGTGATTCGCGACTACGTGCTGTCGCTGGCCCGCAACGGTTTCGAGCGGTTCTATTTTCTGAACGGCCACGGCGGGAACATCGCCACCATCTCGGCAGCGTTCAGCGAGATCCACGCCGAGAAGAGCCTGAACCCCGGCTGGGAGCGCCCGCACGTCCGCTGTAAGCTCGCCAACTGGTTCGGCTTCGAGTCGATCCGGTCGCTGAGCCGCGAGCTTTACGGCGACCGCGAGGGCAGCCACGCCACCCCGTCCGAGGTCGCGGTCACGCAGTTTGCCTGCCCCGGGCACATCAAGTCGGTGGCCATGGATCCGGCCCCGCCGCGGCCACGCGCCTTCCTGGACGCCGACGACTACCGCTCGATCTACCCCGACGGCCGGATCGGCGCCGACAGTTTCCTCGCCACACCGGAGGCGGGCGGCCGTCTGGTGGCGGCCTCGGCGGCGTCGGTGGTGGACGACTACACGGCCTTCATGAAGGAGGTCTGAGCCGATGGCTGCGGGTGGCGAGACCGTGCGGGTCCGGGCCTGGGACCTGCCGACGCGGCTGTTCCATTGGGCCCTTGTCATCACCTTCGCCGGCTCCTGGTACACCGCCGAGCAGGGCATGACGGAATGGCACGAGCGGCTCGGGCTTACCACCTTGGCGCTGCTGGCGTTCCGGCTGATCTGGGGGTTCGTCGGCAGCGGCACCGCGCGCTTCGCCGGCTTCGTGCGTGGCCCGCTGGCGGCGTGGCGGTACGCGCGGGAGACCTTTGCCGGCCGCCACCCGGCCTATCTCGGGCACAACCCGCTGGGCGGCTGGTCGGTGCTGGCGCTGCTGTTCGCGATGGCGGCGCAGGCCGGCATGGGGCTGTTCGCCACCGACGAGATTCTCTTCGAGGGGCCGCTGTACACGCTGGTCGCCCACGAGACGGCGTTGACGCTGACCGGCCGGCATCACCAGTTCTTCGACGCGATCCTGGTGCTGGCGGCGATTCACGTCACCGCGGTGCTGGCCTACGCCCTGCTGCTCAAGACCGACCTGATCCGCCCCATGGTCACCGGCTGGAAGACGATGCCGGCCGAGCAGGCCCCGGAACGAATCGCCCGCACCCCGACCTGGATCGCGGCGGTGCTGTTCGTCGGCTGCGGGCTCGGCGCCTGGGCGATCACCCTGGTCGGCTAGGCGTAGGGCGGCGGTCGTCAGGCGTAGGGCGGCTTGGTGAAGCCCTTCGGCGACAGGGTGAAGATCTCGGCGCCGTCCTCGGTCACGCCGATCGAGTGCTCGAACTGCGCCGACAGCGAGCGGTCGCGGGTCACCGCGGTCCAGCCGTCATCCAGGATCTTAACGGCGTACTTGCCGGCGTTGATCATCGGCTCGATCGTGAAGAACATCCCCGGCTCCAGGATCGGGCCCTCGTCCGGATGGCCGTAATGCAGCACGCTGGGTGGAGCGTGGAACGTGCGACCGAGGCCGTGGCCGCAGAAATCCCGGACCACCGAGAAGCGCTGCGCCTCGGCGTATTGCTGAATGGCGTGGCCGATGGCGCCGAGCCTGGCCCCCGGCCGGACCGCCTCGATGCCCAGCATCAGGCAGTCGTAGGTGACCTCGACCAGCTTGCGGGCCTTCACCGGCACCTTGTCGCCGACCAGGTACATGCGGCTGGAATCGCCGTGCCAGCCGTCCAGGATCACGGTCACGTCGATGTTGACGATCTCGCCGTCCAGCAGCTTCCGGTCCCCTGGAATGCCGTGGCACACGACGTGGTTGATCGACGTGCAGATCGACTTCGGGAAGCCCTTGTAGCCGAGCGGCGCCGGCACCGCGCCGTGCGCGACCGTCATGTCGTGGCACAGCCGGTCCAGCTCGTCGGTGGTGACGCCCGGGGCCACGTGATCGGTGATCATGTCGAGGATGTCGGCCGCCAGCCGGCCGGCCCGGCGCATGCCCTCGAAGTCGTCGGGGCGGTGCCGGATGATCTGGCGCGCCTCCGCCAGGGCTTCGCGCATGCGTCTTACTCCGTCGGGACGTAGGATCGCCCAATCTGCGCACGCGGTCCCGCAAAATCAAGAGTCGGGCCGCCCGAAGCGCCGGAACGCGCCGTTCGGCGCCAGCCGGAGAGTGGGTCAGCCGAGGACCGAGAACGTGCTGGCCGCGTTGACGGCGCGTCGGCGCGAGAAGGTGGCGGTGTCGACCGCGTGGTCGATGTGCCGGAGACGGAAGCGCAGCGGATCAGCGTCGTGGTCGCCGCCGGCCTCGACGTGGTCGATCAGCGCCGCCATCAGCCGGCCGGCGACCGGGGCGTTCTTGAACTGGTTCCCGCTGGTGCCGATCGCCATGTAGAAACCGTCGACGCAGGAGCGGTCGTAGATCGGGATCCAGTCGTCCGAGACGTCGTACAGGTCGGCCACGCCCTTGGGTCGCGGCGGCACCGCCAGCGACGGCACGCGCTGGGCGAAGCGCATTGCCTGGGTGACGGCTTGGTCGCTCAGGCTCCGGTCGAAGCCGTCGGGGTCGGCGACCTCGCGCGGGTCGCACTCCGGGTCCTCGCTGCCGACCAGGAAGTGGTTGCCGGTCTCCGGGCGGATGTAGCAGGCGATGTCGCCGTCGGAGACCACCAGGCCGGAGCGCGCGACGTCGAACCCCCCGGGTGCCGCGACGTGCACGACCTCCTGGCGCACCGGGCGGGTGGTGATGGTCATGTCGCGTTCCGCCCCCGCCAGGGTGTTGATCCTGCCGGAGTGCGGGCCGGCGACGTTGACCACCACCGGTGCTGCGATCCGGGTGCCGTCGTCCAACACCACGCCCTGGACGCGGCCGCGCTCGACCGGGATCGCCGTCACCGTCCGGTTGAACAGGAAGCGCCCGCCGGCGGCCTCGGCGGCGCGCTGCAGGTTGTGGCTGGCGAGCTGCGGGTCGCCGACATAGCCGGCGGTCGGGAAGAACACGGCACCGTCCAGGGCGCCGCCGGTCGGCTCGCCGAAGCCGGGCTCGTCCATCCGCTTCGCCGGCCAGAAGTGCTGCAGGTCCCAGATCGGCAGGGCGGCGCGGATCTGGCCGGCATCCCAATGCTCGACCGGGATGCCGAGCCGGGAGACGGTGTCGACGACGCGGGCGAGCCGGCCGTTCTGCTCGGTCTTCATCACCAGGCAGCCGCACTCCCGGAACTCCGCGAGGCCGCGCTCGTCGGCGGCGCCGAGGTATTCGGCCCAGCGCTTCCAGTCGAAGTAGGAATCGTAGGCCAGCGCCGTGCCGTCGAGGGTCGAGTAGTGCACCCGGATGATGGCGCAGGAACTGCCGGTCGAGCCGTAGCCGGCGGCCGGCAGGCGGTCGACGTTGAGGACCCGGCGGCCGGAGCGCGCGAGTTCGAGGCCGACCGCCGCCCCGATGATGCCGGCGCCGATCACGATCGCGTCGCAGCTGTCGGTCATGGCGGGTCCCTCACACGATGACGGGAAGCGGTCGGCGCAGGGTGATCCGGTCCGGGGTGATCGCGCAATCCCAGGCCAGGACCTCGACACCGGCGGCGGCGGCCCGGGCCAGGCCGGACGCGTAGCGGGGGTCGATGTCGGCGGCGGCGACCACCCGGTCGCAATCCATGCGCTGGACGCAGAACATCATCACGGCGCGGTGGCCGGCGGCGACCATGGCGGCCAGTTCCTCGAGATGCCTGGCGCCGCGCGCGGTCACCGAGTCCGGGAACTCGGCGGCGCCGGGGTGGGGCCCTTCCGGGCGCCGCAGGTGGACGTTCTTGACCTCGACGTAGCAGGCGCCGCGGGCGGGATCGTCGAGCACCATGTCGACGCGGCTGGCGGCGCCGTAACGCACCTCGCGGCGCAGGGTCGCGTAGCCCGCCAGTTCCGGGATCAGGCCGGCGGCGATCGCCTCGGCGACGATGGCGTTCGGCCGGCCGGTGTGGATGCCGACCAGTCCGCCGACCGCTTCCAGCAGTTCGAGCGTGTGCGCCAGCTTGCGCCGCGGATCGTCCGAGCGCGACACCCAGGCCCGCAGCCCGGGCGCGTTCAGCCCGGTCATGGCGCCGGGGTTCGGGCAGTGCGCGGTGACCGTCTCGCCCTGCAGGTCGATGTCGGCGAGGAAGCGCTTGTAGCGCCGGATCAGTCGGCCTTCGCGGAGCGGGCGGGGCAGGTCCATGCCCGGACGGTAGCGCCCGATCGGGGCCCCCGCCAGCCTCTCGGCGCGCCTCGGACGCGCCTTGGAACCCCGCCGCGCTTGACTTGCCCGGCCGTCGGCGGCTCCCTTCCTTCTCGACCGCCGTCCCATCCCGGAGCCGATCCCATGACCGACCCGTCCGTTACAGCCGCCCCCGTCACGGCCGCCCCCGTCACGGCCGCCCCCGTCACGGCCGCGCCCGTTACGGCCGCGCCCGTTACGGCCGCGCTGTGCATCATCGGCAACGAGATCCTCTCGGGCCGCACCCAGGACAAGAACCTCGGCTACATCGGCGAGCGGCTGAACGCGCTCGGCATCCGGCTCGCCGAGGTCAGGGTGGTGCGCGACGACGAGGCGGCGATCGTCGAGGCGGTGCGCGCCCTGTCGGAGCGCTACACCTACGTCTTCACCTCCGGCGGCATCGGCCCGACCCACGACGACATCACCACCGCCTGTATCGCCAAGGCGTTCGGCGTCGCGGTGGAGCGCAACCCCGAGGCGATGCGGCGGCTGACCGCGCACTACGTCAATTCCGGCATCGAGTTCAACGAGGCGCGCCGCAAGATGGCCGACATCCCGGTCGGCGCGACGCTGATCGACAACCCGGTCTCGGCGGCGCCGGGCTTCGTGATCGGCAACGTGCACGTGCTGCCGGGGGTGCCGAGGATCCTGCAGGCGATGTTCGACGGCGTGGCGTCGCGGCTGGCCGGCGGCGTGCCGATGCTATCCCGCACCGTGGCCTGCACGATCGGCGAGGGCACCGTGGCCGCCGGCCTCGGCGCCATCCAGGAGCGCTACGTCGACGTCGAGATCGGCAGCTATCCGTATTTTCGCGCCGGTCATTTCGGTACCGCGCTGGTGCTGCGCGCGTCCGACCCGGTCCGGCTGGAGACGGCGACCGAGGAGGTGCGGGCGCTGGTCCGGTCGCTCGGCGGCGAGCCGATCGAGGCCGAGTTGGCCCCTGTGACGTCAGGGGGGGAGATCGCTGCCGGGGACACGGCGTGATGACCCTGGTCCAGGTTTCCCGCGACGGCGGTGTCGCCACCGTCACCCTGTCGCGCCCGGAGAAGCGCAACGCCGTCTCCAGCGAGGTGGCGCGCGCGGTCGCGGCCGCCTTCCGCGAGTTGTCGCGGGACGACGCCCTGCGGGTGGTGCTCCTGAACGGCGCCGGCCCGAGCTTCTGCGCCGGCGCCGATGTCCGCGAGATGGCCGGGCTCGACCCGGCATCGGCGGCGGCCTTCATCCGCGGGCTGCACCACGCGATCGCGGCGGTGATGGACTGCCCGGTGCCGGTGGTGGCGGCGATCCACGGGGCCTGCATTGGCGCCGGTCTGGAGCTGGTGGCAGGCGCCGATCTGCGCATCGCCTCGGACGATGCCCGCTTCGCCATGCCGGAGGTGCTGGTCGGGGTGCCGTCGGTGATCGAGGCCGCGCTGCTGCCGCGCTTGATCGGGCGGGGGCGCTCGGCCCGCCTGGTGCTGACCGGCGAGGTGATCGACGCCGCGACGGCCGAGCGCTGGGGGCTGGTCGAGGAGGTGGTGCCCAGGGAGGCGCTGGACGGGCGCGCGGCGGCGCTGGTCAAGGCGATCGACGGGGCCGATCCGGCGGCGGTTCGCGCCCAGAAGGTGCTGTGCCGGCAATGGGACACGCTGTCGATCGCCGACGCGGTCGAGGCGAGCGTGGCCAGCTTCGCCGCCAGCTACACTACCGACGCGCCGCGCCGGCGGATGGAAGCGGTCCTGGATCGCCGGGGATGAGGCTGCCGGCCGCCCTCGCGGTGCTGGTCCTGCTCGCGGCGGCGGGCGGGCCGGCGGTGGCCTCGGCACCGATCGAGGGCATCTGGGGGGTGGCCAAGGGCGACGGCGCCGACTGCACCGGCGCCCATGTCATGGTTCTGCGCGACGGACGCTACACCAAGGCGCTGCTCGACACCGGCACCACCCAGGGGCTGCGCGACCTGGTGGTCGGCACCTCGAGCTACCGGTTGCAGGGCTCGCGCCTGGAGATCGCGCCGTCGCTGTCGCTGGCCCGGCCGGAGCCGCGCCAGGTGTTCGTGTGGGATCCGGTCGGCCAGGCGCTGCGGCGCGAGCAGCCGGCGCCTTCCCTGATCTTCCGCCGCTGCCGGACCGCCCGCTCCGCCCGCTGGAGCGCTGAGGGCGCGGCGCGGGGAACGGACCGTGGGGAACGGCCGGCGGGCCGGCCATCCCCCACGGCGCGATCATTCCAGGATCAGCTTCGGCAGCCAGAGCGTGATCTGCGGCCAGATGATGGTGGCCACCAACCCCATCACCTGCAGGGCGACGAACGGGATGATGCCCCGGTAGATGTTCTGGATCTTGACCGAGTTGGGCGCGACGCCCTTCAGGTAGAACAGCGCGAACCCGAAGGGTGGCGTCAGGAACGACGTCTGCAGGTTGACCGCCACCAGGATGGCGAACCAGTAGATGATGTCGCGGCCCT
>CAYNFA010000087.1:0-10165 GCA_964396345.1 uncultured Thalassobaculum sp. | reverse complement strand
GGCAACTTCGACCAGGCGTTACCGATCGGCTGCATGCGGGTCTTCATGACCCCTTCCTGCAGTTCCGAGGTAACCTGACTCAGCCGCTGCAGTGGCACGGTGAACTCGCTGTCCTTCTCGCGACGGGCGATCTGCAGGAGCTGGTTGCGGGTCAGCACCAACTCGCTGACCATCGTCATCAGGTTCTCGAGAAGGTCGACGTTGACCCGGATGGTCTGATTTGCGACCTGGCTCTCGCGGGGGCTGTCGTCGGTCGGAACAGCCGGCTCTGCCGCCACGACGACGGCCTTGGAGGGCGAGGCCACCGGGGCTTTCGATTGGACCGCGGCCGGCGCAACGACCGGGACCGTTGCTTCGGTGGAGGCCGGTTCAACCTCGGTCTCCATGAAGATCCGCTCGAGTTCGTCGAGTGGGACCTCACCGGGGCGGGTTCCGATCACCTCCGCGCCCGGGGGCGGTGCGACATCGAGCTCAGGCTCCGGAGCGGTCGCGGGCGCCGGCACCTCGGCGCCCTCGGCCAGGGCGTTCAGGCGCTTGATCAGATCGCCGTCATCGCCATCGGGCTCGGCCTCGGTGGCCTCCAGAGCAGAAAGCAATCCCTTGATGCAATCAAGCGACTCAAGCACCAAGCTGATCGCCGTCGGAGTCACCACCAGTTCACCGTCGCGGATCTTGCCGAGGACGTTCTCACCGGCGTGGGCGACCGACTCCAGACGGGGCAGACCGAGAAATCCGCAGGTGCCCTTGATGGTGTGGACGAGACGAAAAATGTTGGAAAGCAGCGCCTGGTCGTTTGGGTTCTGCTCCAGTCGCACCAATTCCACGTCGAGCGCCGAAAGGCTCTCGGTGGTCTCCGTCAGGAATTCGCTCAGAAGCTCGTCCATCATCCATCCCCAGTAGATACGCTCACGGCTGCGGCCACCCGTACCGTCGTTAACGTAGTCTGGCGGCTCCTAAGGAAGAGTTAATGACGTTTGGCCGGAGAGCGTTGGCAGCGGTCTTTGCGGGCTACGACGCTTCTAGGAAACCGACGGTGACCGTCGGCGGGGTCCGGTCCGCGATCGACAGCGCGATGTCGAACCGGCGAGCGTTGGTGAATGCGGTCGCCGCCAGGACAGTGCGCTCGTCGGCAGCCTCGCCGCGTCCGGCAAGGGCCGCATGGACCGCCGGCTCGAAGGCGGCGCCCTCGCCTTCGCCGATCAGGGTCGCCCGTCCCGGCTCGACCACCACCGAGACCTTGCCGAGGCGCGGCAGTGCGTCGGCCAGCACCGCCACCACTCCCAGGACCACCTTGATTGTCCCTGTCTGGGGCGTCGGCGTCCCGGATCCGCATGTCAGCGACCAGTCGATCCGCCGACTCTCTAGATAAGCCCGCGAGACCCGATCGCATTCGGCGAAGCCGTGCCCCGGTGAACTGCCGGCGCCGCCAAACGCCATGCGAAAGAAAGTCAGGCGTGCGGTGGCGTGCTCGGTGCTATCCGCCGCCAATTCCATCGCATCGGCGCCGACGTCGTCGGCCCCGAACTCCTTCATCAGTTCCAAGCCGTTGCGCGCCGCGCCTACTGGGCTGATGAGATCGTGGAACAGTCGGGACAGCAGCAAATCGACGTGACTGGGAGAGTAATCCAAGCGCTGCCGCTCCTCGTTGGCCGGCGAGACGGGCGGGAACCCAGCCCGAGTCGTCCGCATTGATCCCAGGGTGTTTCTTATCACGGCGCGCTCGACTCGTCGAAACCAGGCATCACAACGGCTGGCCTCCGAGGCTTGCGGTAGCGGGCGACGGCTTCGGGCGTCGCGTGGTCGAAGCCCGCCGTCGCTCCTGATACGATCGGCGATCAGGCGCGGCGAAGATTTTTCCGGCAGGCGGGAGACCGACATGACCGAGCATCTCAGCCCTGGCTCCTTCGTCCGGCTGGACGGGCGACCCGATTGGGGCGTGGGCCAGATCCAGACGGTGACGGGCGCGCGCGTTACCGTGAACTTCGAGCATGCCGGCAAGCAGTTGATCAACACCGACCGGGCCAGCCTGGTCACCGTCGATATTAAGACACTTGGCCGTTAAATTTGCAGTCTAATGGCGGCCGGCAGGAAGACCGCCTACGGAGGAGACCATGGCCGGCACCGGAACGGTCGACCCCGGCAGCACCGGCCTGGGGGGCGCGGACGACGCGCCGCGCCGGACGTCCGATGACGGTCGTCGAAAGGGACGTCCGTTCAACAAGGGCAGGCAGGTCGATCCGGCGGCCCTGGCGGAAGTCCATGCCCTGCTGGGTACGGAGCCTCGGCGGCGCGATTTGCTGATCGAGCACCTGCATGCCGTGCAGGACCGATTCGGCCACCTGTCTGCGCGTCATCTGGCCGCACTCGCCCACGAGATGCGGCTGGCAATGGCCGAAGTCTGGGAAGTCGCGACCTTCTACGCCCATTTCGACGTGATAAAGGAGGGGGAAACCCCACCGCCGCCCGTCACCGTCCGGGTCTGCGACAGCCTGAGTTGCGCCCTCGCCGGCGCCGAGCGCCTGCTCGATGCCCTGACTGCGGAGCGTCGGCCGGAGGTGCGCGTCGTGCGCGCACCGTGCATGGGCGCCTGCGACATGGCCCCGGTTGCGGTCGTCGGGAAGCGGCTCGTCGGCCACGCCGATGCCGCTGCCGTCGGAGCCGCGATCCAGGCGCCGCGTTCCGAGCCGGCCGTCGCCACGCCGATCCTGCCGGCTTATCGGGCGGCCGGCGGCTACGCCCTGCTGGGCCGGTGCCTGGATGGCTCCCTGACGCGGGAGGCAGTGATCGAGCAGATTCAGGCCTCCGGGCTGCGCGGCCTCGGCGGCGCCGGATTCCCGACCGCGCGCAAATGGGCTCTCGTGCGACAAGCCGCCGGGCCGCGGCTGCTGGCCGTCAACGCCGACGAAGGTGAGCCCGGGACCTTCAAGGACCGCCTGTTCCTGGAACAGGACCCTCACCGAATGATCGAAGGCATGTTGATCGCTGCCTGGGCCGTCGAGGCCGATTCCGTCTACATCTACCTTCGTGACGAGTACCCGGAGATCCGGGGCAGGCTGTCCGCCGAGATTGACGAAGTAGTGGCCACCGGACTGGCGCCGCACACGTCCATCCACCTACGTCGCGGCGCCGGGGCCTACATCTGCGGCGAGGAATCGGCGATGATCGAGAGCATCGAGGGCAAACGCGGCTTGCCGCGACACCGCCCGCCCTACGTGGCGCAGCGCGGCCTGTTCGACCGTCCGACGCTCGTCAACAACGTCGAGACGCTCTGGTGGGTGCGCGACATCGTCGAGCGGGGCGGGGCGTGGTTCGCCGACCAGGGCAAGCCCGGCCATCCCGGCCTGCGCAGCTACTCGGTTTCAGGCCGGGTCCGCCGACCCGGCGTCCGGGTGCTGCCGGCCGGCATGACGGCGCGCGAACTGATCGAGAAACACTGCGGCGGCATGCTGGACGGCCATGTCTTCAAGGGCTACCTGCCGGGCGGCGCCTCGGGCGGCATCCTGCCGGCATCGATGGCCGACATCCCGCTCGATTTTGGCCAGTTGGAGAAGCACGGCTGCTTCGTCGGCAGCCACGCGGTTGTGATCCTGTCCGACCGGGACGACATGAAGGATGTGGCACTGAACCTGATGCGGTTCTTCGAGGATGAGAGTTGCGGGCAGTGCACGCCGTGCCGGGCTGGAACCGAGAAAGCGGTGAAGCTGCTGGCCAGCGGCGCCTGGGACCGCTCGCTGCTCGAGGAACTGACCGCGGTCATGCGCGACGCCTCGATCTGCGGCCTCGGGCAGGCCGCCGGCAATCCAATTCTGAGTGTCCTCAGGCATTTTCCGCAGGACCTTAAATGACCGAGACCACCGTTCCCGACACCATCCGTTTCGAACTCGACGGAAAAGCCGTCGAGGCGCTGCCGGGCGAGACCATCTGGCAGGTCGCCGACCGGCTCGGGACCGAGATCCCGCATCTGTGCTGGAAGCCGTCGCCCGGCTACCGGTCCGACGGCAACTGCCGCGCCTGCATGGTCGAGATCGAGGGCGAGCGGACGCTTGCCGCGTCCTGCATCAGGACACCGGCCGCGGGCATGACGGTCCGCACCGCCTCGGACCGCGCCCGCGCCTCCCGCAAGCTGGTGATGGAGCTTCTGGTCGCCGACCAGCCTTCGCGCCAGCGCGCCCACGCACCGGATTCCACGTTCTGGCGGTTCGCCGAGGCCCAGGGCGTCAGGACCAGCCGTTTCGAGCCGCACGACGTCGAAACCGCCGACGTCTCCCACCCCGGCATCGCGGTCAACCTCGACGCCTGCATTCAGTGCAACCTGTGCGTCCGTGCCTGCCGCGAGGTCCAGGTGAACGACGTCATCGGTCTCGCCTACCGCGGGCATCACGCCAAGATCGTGTTCGACTTCGACGACGCCATGGGCGCCAGCACCTGCGTCGGCTGCGGGGAGTGCGTGCAGGCCTGCCCGACCGGGGCGCTGATGCCGAAGACCGCGCTCGACGAGTTCGGGCTGTTCAACGGCAAGGCCGATCGCCGGGTCGAGAGCGTCTGCCCCTACTGCGGCGTCGGCTGCCAACTCACCTTCAACATCAAGGACGACGCCATCGCCTGGGTCGACGGACGGGACGGCCCCGCCAACGCCAACCGGCTGTGCGTGAAGGGCCGCTATGGCTTCGATTATATCGCCAACCCGCAGCGCCTGACCCGGCCGCTCATCCGGCGCGACGACGCGCCGAAATCGATGTCGCTGCCGATCGATCCGTCGAATTCCCTCAGCCACTTCCGCGAGGCGAGTTGGGAGGAGGCGCTCGACCGTGCAGCCGCCGGCCTGCTGGCCATCAAGGCGAAACACGGCGGCGGCGGGCTGGCCGGCTTCGGCTCGGCCAAGGGCTCGAACGAGGAGGCCTACCTGGTCCAAAAGTTGGTCCGAACCGGCTTCGGGACCAACAACGTCGACCACTGCACCCGGCTGTGCCACGCCAGCTCGGTGGCGGCGCTGATGGAGACCATCGGCTCAGGCGCCGTGACCGCCGGCTTCCGAGAGGCGGAGAACGCCGACGTGATCGTCGTGATCGGCGCCAACCCGACAGTCAACCACCCGGTCGCCGCGACCTTCATCAAGAACGCCGCGAAGCTCGGCGCCCACCTCGTGGTGATGGATCCCCGCGGCCAGGCACTGACGCGCCACGCGACCCACATGCTGCAGTTCAAGCCCGGCACCGACGTCGCCCTGCTGAACGCCATGATGAACGTGATCGTCACCGAGGAGCTGTTCGACCGCCAGTACGTCGATGGATTCACGGAAGGGTTCGAAGCGCTGCGCGCCAGCGTCGCCCCCTTCACGCCCGAGGCGATGAGCCCGATCTGCGGCATCGATCCCCAGCGCATCCGCGATGTCGCCCGGCTGTACGCCGGCGCCGAGCGCGCCATCATCTTCTGGGGCATGGGAGTCTCGCAGCACACCCATGGCACCGACAACGCGCGCTGCCTGATCTCCCTGGCGCTGATGTGCGGCCAGGTCGGACGCCCCGGCACCGGCCTGCACCCGCTGCGCGGCCAGAACAATGTTCAGGGCGCCTCCGACGCCGGCCTCATCCCGATGATGTTCCCGGACTACAAGCTGGTCGAGAACGCCGAGATCCACGCCCGCTTCGAGGCGTTCTGGGGCACGGCGCTCGACCCCAACCGCGGGCTGACCGTCGTCGAGATCACCGACGCCATCCACGCCGGCACCATCCGGGGCGTCTACATCATGGGCGAGAACCCGGCGATGTCGGATCCCGACCAGCACCACACCCGCGGTGCGCTCGCAAAGCTCGAGCACCTGGTGGTCCAGGACATCTTCCTGACCGAGACCGCCGCCTTCGCCGACGTCGTGCTGCCGGCCTCGGCGTTCCCCGAGAAGACCGGCACCGTCACCAACACCAACCGGCAGGTCCAGATGGGCCGCCAGGCCTTGAACCCGCCCGGCGACGCCCGCCAGGACTGGTGGATCGTCCAGGAGATAGCGCGCCGCATGGGGCTTGCGTGGAACTACGCGGGGCCCGCCGCGGTGTTCGCCGAAATGGCGGTAATCATGCCGTCGCTCGCCAACATCACCTGGGATCGGCTGGAGCGCGAGGGCGCGGTCACCTACCCTTGCCCCGGCCTGGACCAGCCCGGCAAGGGCGTGATCTTCGGCGACGGCTTTCCAACCGCTAACGGCCGCGGCCGGTTCGTGCCGACCGAGATCCTGCCTCCCGACGAGATCCCGGACGATACCTTTCCGCTGGTGCTGACCACCGGCCGGCTGCTGGAGCAATGGCACACCGGCTCGATGACGCGGCGCGCCAGCGTCCTCGACGCGATCGAGCCCGACCCGCACGTTCACGCCAACCCCGACGACCTCCGGCGCTGGCGGGTCGCGCCCGGCGAGAAGGTCCGCGTCGCGACCCGACGCGGCGCCATCGAACTGGCCGTCCGCAGCGATCCCAACGTACCGCAGGGCGTGGTGTTCGTACCGTTCTGCTTCGCCGAGGCCGCCGTGAACTTCCTGACGAACCCGGCGCTCGATCCTTACGGCAAGATCCCCGAGCTCAAGTTCGCGGCGGCGCGGCTCGACCGGATCACGACAACCGCCTCCATGCCTTGACGGAGGCCGCCACGGACCGTGTCATCGAGATCATCACCACGGGTGTCGCGGACGTTCCGTCGGGGCGGGTGATCGTCGGCTTCAACTGGACGGCGGTCGAGGGACCGGCGGCGATCGGCTTCGCCGCCTCCCCAAGCCGTGGCGATGGAGCCTCCACGACCCAGGGAACCGGCCGCTACGGTGGCCGCCCACTGTCGGAGCTTGCCGCCCTCGCCAGCTCGGCCAACCCTTACGAGCGGGCGATTGGAATCGCCGCGGCCAACGCCCATTGGAACGTCGACACGCTGGATCTGGCGGATGGCGACGGCCTGTCCGGTGCGGTCGGCGGCGGGCGGACAGTGGTGATCGGCCGCTTCCCCGGCCTCGACAGCAAGCTTCCGGGGGCGCTGGTTCTGGAACGACGGCCAGGGCCGGGCGACCTGCCGGCGGAGCGCGCGCCCGAGGTGATCCCCGGCTGCGCCAGGCTGTTCGTAACGGCCTCCACCCTGGTCAACGGCACCGTCGACGATCTGCTGGCGCTCGCCCGACCGACGGCCGAGATCACCCTGGTCGGCCCCGGCACCCCGTTGTGCCCCGGCCTAGCCCGCCTGGGCATCAGCCGGCTGGCAGGGTTCGTGGCGACCAACCCGGAGGCGTGCCTCAAGGCCGTCATGGAAGGTGCTGGCGCCCGCGCTTTTCGGCGCCATGGCCGGGCAGTGGTCCGTCAGCTTTCCTCGTAACCGAGCCGCCGGATCCAGGGCAGCAGGTGGTCCCATCCCGGCGCCAGGAAGTCGCGGTACCGCCGCCAACGCCCGATCGCCCTCCCGTCGATCGGGCGCGCCACCTGCCGGAAACTCGGGGTGGCGGTGTACCGTCCCGCCGAGCGGGCGAGGTCGAGCACTCCCGGCTCCCAAGCCAACCCGAGGAACGCCACCAGCCGGCGCATCTCACCCTCGGGATCGGTGGCAAGCGCCTCGTAGCGCACCGTGTGTTGGCGGATCGCCAGGGTCTGGGAAGCCCGAGTCCAGAACGTCATCACCCGGTCGTAAAGTTCCGCGGTCTCAGCCACCGACGTGAAGCTCGCGAGCGCGTCGGTCGAGGCGAAGTCCTGCATCAGGCAACTCAGGCACACATCAGCCGGATGACGGACCGCGAAGACGAACGGGGCGTCGGCAAACAGCCGGCTGGCAACGCCGGCGTACAGAAAGCCGAACGGACTCTTGTCGACCTTCACCGGCCGATCAGGAAGCCGTTCGTGCCGCGCCGCGAGGCGCCGGAAGGTCGCGCGCATGGCCGCCGCCTCGCCCGGCAGGAACGGCTGACGGCCGGCGATCACCTCGGCAACGTCGCCCTGACCCCCGGCACGCCGCCGACGCGCGCCCTCGATGCCGATCATGTCAGGGAGCAGGTCGACCTCGTCGAAGGTCTCCACCATCGGGTGGCGCCCCAGGAGGTCGCCGATGAGCGTTGTCCCGGATCGCGGCATTCCGAACAGAAACACCGGCGCGGGCGCCGCCGTCTCCTGTTCCAAAAGCGGTTCAGGCGCGCACGGCACCGCCTCCAGGCGGGTCAGCAACTCGAGAAACCGGCGGCGATCGACACCGTCTCGCGCCGCCCTGATCCGGGCCGCCCGGTTGGCCAGCGCCAGCGCCGGGACCGCCGCCCGATCTCCGTCCTCGTCGAGCACCGACGCCAGGTCGAACATCAGTCCGGCCGCCGAAGGATCGTCAGGGCGGTCGGCCACCCGCCCCCGCAGATAGCGGACGGCGTCGTCGCGACGCCCTTCGGCGCGCAGCAGCCCGGCCCACAGTTCGGCATGGCCCATCGCACCGGGGAACATCGACGCCGCGCGCTTCGTCCACCGCCGGGCGAGCGCGACGTCGCGGCTGCGAATCGCGACGTCGGCGGCGGCGACCATGGCCTGGTAGACCTCCATCGAGCCGCCGGCCAGCGTGACCAGCCGCCGCGAGACCCGTGACACGCCGGTGGCGTTCCGGGCTTCGCGATAAGCCACCAAGGCCGCTGACAGCGCCCCGGCCGCTGCCGGATCGACCACCACCGCCCGGCCGCCGAGCGCGGACCAGTCGGTACGGCCCGAGCCCCGGCGCTCGGCGAGAATCCGCATCGGCACCGCGGTGCGGTCACCGGGTGCCAGAACACAAGCCCGTCGCAGCGCCGTCCAGGCCAGAACCCTGTTGCCGGATGCGAGCGCCCGCCAGCCGACAGCCGACCAGCGATCCGCCTCGCCCGGGCGCAGGCGTGCGCGCTCCAGAAGATCGGCCTCCACGAGCGCCGGTGCGGCGTGAAGTTCGTCCGCGCCGGCGCGCGCGTAAGGGTGAGAGGGAGAGAGTGCAAGCGCGCGCGCGTAACGTCGAGCCGCTGTCGGGATGTCCCCGGTCGACCGCGCCGCCATCGCCGCCAGGATCGTCGCGTCGGCGTGGGCCGGGTCGTGGATGAGGACGGGACGCACCAGCCGCCCGGCGTCGCGGGCGGCACCGCACCGCAGCGCCGCAGTCGCCGCCTTCAAGGCTCCGGCGGCGCGGACGGCGACGGTCATTCGGCCCGGCAGCCGATCCGCTCCGTCGCGTCGAAAACCACGATGGTCTGGCCGACGTTCATGGTCACCCAGCACTCGTCCCACTGCTTGCGCGACTTGGCCTCCACCTGCACGGCGTTGGCGCCGTCGTTGTTCACGAACTGCACCGTCGCCTTGTCTCCGGCCGAAACCTTCACGAAATCGGTGGTCCAGAACTTGACCCTGACACTGGCCTCGGTCGAGCTCTCGTTGCGGACGTGGATCTTGGACATCGGTGGACCCTTCGCCTCCTCTTCGCCGCAGGCGAACAGAGTGACGGACAGGGCGGCGACGAGAGCGAGGCGAGCGCGGTTCATTGGCGAATCGTGAGGCAACCACGGCCCTGGCGCAATAGTCATCATACGAACAAGAGACCCGATTGGAATATTCAGATAAGCGCGATCGTCCGCTCGGCCTCGGCTAGGTCCTCCGGCCGGTTGACGTTAAGGAACGGGTCGACGGGCTCCGCTGGCCAGTCGGCAACGGCGAGCCGGTAACCCGAGGTGAAGGCATCGACTTTGCGAACGTCTCGGTCGATGAGTACCTCCCGCAGGGCGCCGCGCAACGCCACCGTCCAAAGCCCGAACACCGGATGGTGTCGCCCGCCCGAAGACGCGCAGGCCAGGTCTCCCCGATCCTTCGCCAGCGCCTCGGAAAGCCGCGCCACCAGGTCGTGCGGAAACGCCGGCGCGTCGGTCGGCACCGTCACTATCCACCCTGCCCCGTCGCCCTGCCCAGCCGCCCAGTCGAGCCCGGCCAGCACGCCGGCGAGCGGACCGGCGAAGCCCTCGACTGGGTCGGCGACCACCGGCAGGCCGAAGTCGGCGAAGCGCGCCGGATCGCCGTTGGCGTTCAGCACCATCCGTCCGACCTGGCCGCCCAGTCGCCGGATCGCCCGGGCCAGCAGGGTCTCGCCGCCCAGCGTCCGCAGGCATTTGTCGCCGCCGCCCATGCGCCGGGCCTGGCCGCCGGCCAGCAGCACGCCG
>CAYNFA010000086.1:0-10168 GCA_964396345.1 uncultured Thalassobaculum sp. | reverse complement strand
CAAGGCGACGATCCAGTTCGCCGATCAGGGTGGAGGCCGATGCCCCAGAACCCGTTCGATCCTGGCCCGTCCGACCTCGCCCGCCAGGACCGGGACCACCACCTGCATCCGTTCACCGACCCGCGCGCGCTGATCGACGAAGGCGGGCCGACGGTGATGGTGCGCGGCGAGGGCTGCACGCTGTGGGACGAGGAGGGGCGGTCCTATCTCGACGCGCTGGCCGGGCTGTGGTGCGTCAACGTCGGGTACGGCAGGGCCGAGCTCGCCGACGTCGCCGCCGACCAGATGCGGCGGCTCGCCTACTACAACACCTTCTTCAAGACCACGAGCCCGCCGACCGCCGCCCTGGCAGGCCGGCTGGCGGCGTTGATGCCACCCGGCCTGGACCGGGTCCTGTTCGCCAATTCCGGCTCAGAGGCGCTGGATTCGATCATCCGGCTCTGCCGGCACTTCTGGGCGCTGGAGGGACAGCCCGGCAAATGGGTGATGATCGGCCGCGAGGAGGGTTACCACGGCTCGACCCTGGCGACCGTCAGTCTCGGACACATCGCCTCGATGCGGGCCCAAGGCCGCCTGCCGTTGCCGGGGTTCGAGCACGTCAAGGCGCCCTACGCGTTCCGGCACGCGCCCGATGCCGATCCGGCGGCGTTCGCGGAGACCGCCGCCGGCTGGATCGACGCGAAGATCCGCGAAATCGGAGCGGAAAACGTCGCCGGCGTGGTGGTCGAGCCGGTGCAGGGGGCGGGTGGCGTGATCATCCCGCCGCCGGGCTATCTGGAGCTGGTGCAGGAGATCTGCCAGCGCCATGACGTGCTGTTCGTGCTCGACGAGGTAATCAGCGCGTTCGGCCGGCTCGGCGCCTGGTCGGCGGCCGAGCGGTTCGGGTTGTCGCCCGACTTCATGGCGCTCGCCAAGGGCCTGTCGTCCGGCTACCAGCCGATCTCGGCGGTGATGATCGGCGAGCGGGTGGCGCGCGCCCTGATCGACAAGGGCGGCGACCTCGCCCACGGGTTCACCTACTCCGGCCACCCGGTGGCGGCGGCGGTGGCGCTGGCCAACCTCGACATCCTGGCGCGCGAGCGTCTGATCGAGCGGGTGCGCGACGATCTGGAGGCCTACCTGGCGGCGGCGCTGATCCGGCTGGCCGACCACCCGCTGGTCGGCGAGGTCCGTTCGATAGGCCTGATCGGCGCCGTCGAACTGGTGCAGCAGCGCCGTCCGCGCCTCGTCTTCGACCCGCCGGGCGTGGTGGCCGCCGTGGTTCGCGACCAGATGCAGCAGCGCGGGATCATCCTGCGCGCGGTTCGCGACGCGCTGGTGATCGCCCCGCCGCTGGTGGTCACCCACGCCGAGATCGACCGCATCGTCGACACCCTGCGCGAGGTTCTCGACCTGATCGAGCGCGAGCTTGGCCTGGTCGAGGAGGAGCGCGCGCTGGTGGCGGCGACCGCCGGCGGCCGCGCGCTGGATGGCCTGACATGCCTGGTGACCGGCGCCTCGCGCGGGATCGGGGCGGCGGTGGCGGAGCGGTACGCGCTGGAGGGCGCGCGGGTGGTGCTGGCGGCGCGCGACCAGGACGGCCTGGACGGGGTCGCCGCGCGGATCCGGGCGGCCGGCGGTCAGGCCGCCACGCTGGCCATCGATCTCGCCGATCCCGACGCGCTGGCCGGCCTCGCCGGTCGTCTCGCGGGCAAGCTCGGTCGGCTCGACGTGCTGGTCGCCAATCACGGGACGCTCGGCGCGCTGCTGCCGGCCGCCGAGCAGGAGCCGGAGATGTTCGATCGGGTGATGGTGGTGAACGCCACCTCGGTGTTCCGGCTGATCCGGGAACTCGATCCGCTGCTTCGGTCGTCGCCCTCCGGGCGGGTGCTGGTGGTGAGTTCGGGAGCGGCCGTCGGCGAGCACGCCGGCTGGTCGGGCTACGCCGCCAGCAAGGCGGCGCTGGAGTCGCTGGCCCGGTCCTACGCCGCCGAGACCCAGGACACGACGCTTCGGGTCAACGTGGTGGACCCGGGGGAGGTGCGCACCGCGATGCGTGCCGAGGCGTTCCCGGGCGAAGCGCCGGAGCGGCTGCCGGAACCGGCAGCGATCACCGACGTGTTCGTCCGCCTGGCGAGCCCGGCCTGCCGCTTCACCGGCGCGCGCGTGCCGGCCTAGCCCCAGCAGAGAGGGAAGCCGATGTCGATCGATGCCGATCGAACGCTGCCGCCGCCGTCGGCCTGGGTGGTCAGGCACGGCGGCATGATCCCGCCGGGCGGAACGGTCCTGGACGTCGCTTGCGGCGCCGGCCGCCACGGTCGGTTCTTCCGCGACCTCGGGCATCCGGTGGTGATGCTCGACCGCGATATCAGCCGCGTGGCCGACATGGCGAGCGACGAGGCGGTGGAGATCGTGGCCCAGGACCTGGAGGACGGCCGACCCTGGCCGCTGGCCGGGCGACTGTTCGCCGGCGTGGTGGTGGTGAACTATCTGCACCGGCCGATCCTGCCGGCCCTGGTCGCGTCGGTGGCGCCGGGCGGGGCGTTGATCTACGACACCTTCGCGGTCGGCAACGAGGCCTACGGCTCGCCGTCCAACCCGGATTTCCTGCTGCACCGCGAGGAACTGCTGATCGCGGTTCGCCCGGAACTGGTGGTGATGGCGTTCGAGGACGTCGAGGAGACGGAGCCCCGGCCGGCGGTGCGCCAGCGTGTCCTGGCGGTGCGGACCACAGGCGGCTACTGACCCGCAGCCGGTCTCGACTCCGAGATCGCAGGCTGGCCGACTTCAGGCACTGGCGAAGGCCGCGTAGTCGGCCCACGGGTCACGCCTGAACGGGTCGGCGACCGGTCCCTCGGGGTCGTCGATGTGACGATACTCCTCCGGGCCGCCGGCGTTGCCGGCGACCGTCCGGCGGCCGATCGACTCCGGCAGGCCGGTGCCGCCGTGGCGTTGGAAAAAGCACTTCAGGGCCCGGCCCTGGGGCACCGCACCAGGCAGAGCGGCCGGCCTTGAAGATGCGGCAGCCTGCGGGCTGACGCCGCCTCCAGGTAGCGCGCCGACGCGGGAGAAGTGATGCCTGGCGCGGATGGAGGACCCGGTCGGAATTGTTGGAGGCGGACCCCGGCGACTGTGTCGTCGTCGCTTTGCGCTCGCGCGCGGCCGGCATGGCGTGACCTCCTCCGTCCGGTACAACGGGCAACCGGAGGCGGTCGGCGCCGGTTCCGCGGTGGGCGGGTCCGGGTGACGGTCGAGGAAAGTCGCCGCCCAGCTCGACCGCCGTGG
This sequence comes from uncultured Thalassobaculum sp., assembly GCA_964396345.1. Classification (GTDB taxonomy): domain Bacteria; phylum Pseudomonadota; class Alphaproteobacteria; order Thalassobaculales; family Thalassobaculaceae; genus Thalassobaculum_A. The sequence continues at coordinate 6,904 of CAYNFA010000086.1, read as the reverse complement.
GCGGTCAGGCGGGGCGGTCAGATGTCAGCCCGGAAGGTCGGGCGCCCGGTACCGTGATAGAGGATCCGCGCCTGGCGTTGCGCCGCCTCGGCCTGCATGGCGACCAGCGCCGGATCCAGGTCGCGTTGCGGTCGGGGTTCGTGCTGGAAGTGTCCGAAATTGTCGGTTCCGCGGACCAGGGCGGCGCTGTCGTCGTCGATGGCCACTTGCCGGACCCGGGTTGAGATGTAGCGGATCGCCAGGCCGATTCGGCGATCCTGGGCCTTGTTGGCCGGCGAGGCGTGGAAGATCTTGTGGTGGTGCAGGGACATCTCGCCCGCCTTGAGCGTCACGTCCACGGCCTCGCCCTCGTCGACCTCCACCGCGATCTCCTGGCCGCGCGTCAGCATCGCGCCCGGCTTCCAGGTGTCGACGTGAGGCACCACGTCGCGGGTGTGGGTGCCGGGTACCATCCGCATCGCCCCGCTCTCAGGCGTGCTCGGCGACAGCGCAATCCACGCCGTCATCGCCTCGTCGGGCTCCAGGTTCCAGTAGGTCAGGTCCTGGTGCCAGGCGACGTAGCGTTCGTCGCCAGGATCCTTGATGAAGAAATGGGTGTTCCAGGCCATCAGGTTCGGCCCGAGGATGTCCTCGACGGCATCGAGCACGCGGGGATGGCGGATCAACTCGTCCACCCATTTGAACAACAGGTGCGTCTTGAACATCATCGGGCCGCGCAGCGGGCCGCCCTGCTGGCGCTCGAACGCCTCGAGTTGGGAGCGGTAGTTCGCCACTTCGGCCTCGGTCAGCACCGGGATCGGGAAATAGTACCCATCACGTTCATAGGCGGCGACGGCGTCGGCGGAGAGGGCCTTCGGCATGCGTTCCTCCTGCGGTGTCTTGTTGTCGCAAACCTGAAACCGCTTGCGTTTTCGCATTCTGTATACAGAATCAAGGCATGACAACCCATCCGATGATGACTCCCCTGGACGGATCGCCGAGCCTGCTGGATCGGGTGCACGCGCACCTGCTGGACGCGATCTGCGATTGCCGGCTGGAGCCGGGCACCGTGCTACGCCAGGAGGAGCTGGCGCGGTCGCTCGGGGTGTCACGGCAGCCGGTGCAGCAGGCGCTCCATCTGCTCCGCCGCCAGCGCCTGGTCCATGACCACGGCCGCAGCGGCGTCAAGGTGGCGCCTGTCGACGCCGGGTTCGTGCGCCAGCTCTACGAAGTCAGGGGCTCGCTCGACGCCTGCGCCGCGCGGCTGGCGGCCGAGCGCGGATGCCGCGGTGCCGACCTCGAACTCGGGCGCAAGCTGCTGGAGGACGGGCGTGCGGCGATGAGCTCGGGTGACATGCGGGAGCGGATCGCCGCCGATGTCCGGTTCCACGGGCTGATCTACGAGCTGTCCGGGAACCCGCTGCTGGACGAGGCCGCGGCCTCGTACTGGCACCATATCCGCCGGCTGATCGCGCTGACCTTGCGGACCGAGCATCCGATGGAGGCGGTGTGGGATGACCACGAGGCGATCCTGCAGGCGATCGTCGACGCCGATCCGGCTCGCGCCGAAGCCCTCGCCCAGCAGCACGCCCGCAACAACGCCCGGCTGCTGGCGTCGCGCCTGGAGGCCGGCTGAGCGGCGGCGTGCCGGTCAGGTCTTCGCGCGGCCGAACACCTGGGCCAGGATCAGCGCGGTCGACGACACCACGATCATGATGGTCGAGATCGCCGCGATGGTCGGGTCGATCTGGTCTCTGAGGGCGTTGAACATGTTGCGGGTCAGGGTCGAGTTGTCGCCGCCGGAGACGAACATCGCCACGATGACCTCGTCGAACGAGGTCAGGAACGCCAGCAGCGCGGCGGTGATCACCGAGAACCGGATCTGCGGCAGGGTCACGGTCAGGAACGCCTTCAGCCGCGACGCCCCGAGGCTGCGCGCCGCCAGTTCCTGGTTGAAGTCGTAGCTCTTGAGCGCCGCGCCGACGATGATCAGCACCAGCGGCAGCGCCAGGATCGAGTGGGCGACCACCAGCCCCGACAGGCTGTTCACCATCCTGAACTGCACCAGGGCGTAGAACACCCCGATGGCGATCAGGATCACCGGGATCATGATCGGCGTGACCAGCAGGATGAACAGGTGGCGGGCCAGCCAGTGGCCGGAGACGTGCAGGCCGTAGGCGGCCATGGTGCCGATCGGCGTCGCTACCAGCATGGTCAGCACGCCGGCCTTCAGCGAGGTCGCCGTGGCCTGCATCCATTCGGGCGCGCCGAAATAGTTCTCGTACCAGCGCAGCGACCACTCCCGCGGCGGGAACTCCAGGTACTGCGAGGCCGAGAACGACATCGGTATGACGATCACCGTCGGCGCTACCAGCAGCACCATGATCACGCCGGCGACGACGTACAGCCACAGCCGCTGGCGGTGGGTGATCTGGGTGTCGCCGGCCGGGCGGTCGAGCCAGCCCATTCAGTGCCCCCCGCCCAGGACTGCGTCCAGGCGCAGCAGCCGGGAGGCGGCGAACAGGATCAGCAGGGTGATCGCCAGCAGCACCACGCCCAAAGCGCTGGCGGCCCCCCAGTTGAAGAACAGCTCGATGTTGTTGGTGATCTGCATCGACACCATGATCACCTTGCCGCCGCCGAGCACCGCCGGGGTGACGAAAAATCCCAGGCACAAGACGAAGACGATCAGCGCGCCGGCGAACAGGCCGGGCAGCGACAGCGGGAAGAACACGTGCCAGAACGCCTGGGTCGGCCCGGCGCCGAGGTTGGCGGCGGCCCGCGTGTAGTCGCCGCTGATCGCCTTCATGGCGGCGTACAGCGGCAGCACCAGGAACGGCAGCATGATGTGCACCATGCCGATCAGGGTGCCGTTCAGGTTGTGGACCAGCGCCACCGGCGTGTCCCACAGGCCAAGGTCGATCGCCCAGGTGTTCACCAGTCCCTGGCGCTGCAGCAGCGCCAGCCAGGCGTAGGTGCGCACCAGCAGCGACGTCCAGAACGGCAGCAGCACGGTCAGCATGCAGAGCGTGGCGGCGCGCGGCGGCAGCTGCGACAGGAAGTAGGCCAGCGGATAGCCGAGCAGGATGCAGATCCCGGTGGTCAGGAAGCTGACGTGGAAGGTGGTCATGAAGATCCGGCCATAGGCCTTGCTCTCCAGCATGCGCGCGTAGTTCTCCATCGAGAACCCGCCGCCCTCGCCGATCAAGGAGAGGTAGAACAGCCAGCCGACCGGCAGCACCATCACCACCATCAGCAGGACGACCGCCGGCGAGGCCAGCCCGAGCAGCGCTCGGCGCTCGCGCAACGCGTCCCGGCGCAGCAGCGCGGCGTTCGGGCCGTCGTCGGGGATCGTCGCGGGGCGCGCCATGCGGCTCAGCCTTCGTAGGGGATCAGCACGGTGTCGTCCGGGTGCAGGCCGAGCACCACGGCGGCGCCGACGGCGAGGCGGTCGAAGGCGGTGCCGCTGCGGGTGCCGGACCGCACCGCCACCTCGGTGCCGTCGGCGAGTGCCACGGCGGCGAGCGCGGTGTCGCCCTGGTAGACGAGCTCGCGGACGCGGCCCTCGAACAGGTTCAGGCCCTCGGGCATCTTGCCCTCGATCACCGCCAGGCGCTCGGGGCGGATCATCAGCAGCAGCGCGCCGGCGCTGGCCGGTGGCGCGCCGACGCGCAGCTGGCGGCCGGCGAAGCTGACGCTCTCGCCGGAGCGATCGACCGGCAGGAAGGTCGACTCGCCGACGAAATCGGCGACAAAACGGTTGGCCGGACGATCGTAGATCACTCGCGGCGTGTCGAGCTGCATCAGGCGGCCGTGGTTGATCACCGCGATGCGGTCCGACATGGTCAGCGCCTCGCGCTGGTCGTGGGTGACGTACACCGTCGTCATCCCGAGCTTCTCGTGCAGGTGCCGCAGCTCGATCTGCATGTGCTCGCGCAGCTTCTTGTCGAGCGCGGACAGGGGTTCGTCCATCAACAGGATGCGCGGCCCGAAGACGATCGCCCGGGCCAGCGCCACGCGCTGCTTCTGGCCGCCGGAAAGCTGGTCGACCCGACGCGCGCCGTAGCCCCCGAGCTGGACGGTTTCGAGCGCCTGCTCGACCCGCGTCGCGATCTCGGCGCGGGCGACCTTCCGCAGCTTCAGGGGGTAGCCGACGTTGCCGGCCACGGTCATGTGCGGGAACAGGGCATAGTTCTGGAACACCATGCCGACGTCGCGCTGGTGCGGCGGCGTCAGGACGATCTCGCGGTCGCCGAACCGGATGCTGCCGCTGTCCGGCCGGGTGAACCCGGCGAGCGCCATCAGCAGCGTGGTCTTGCCGGACCCGGACGGCCCCAGCAGGGTCATGAACTCGCCGCTCCGGATCGCGAGGTCGATGCCGTCGAGCGCGAAGACCTCGCCGTAGCGTTTGGTGATCGCGGTGATCGTAATGGGGAGGGCGTCGGTTCCCGGCATGGTCCTGGAGGTTGCGCGCTGGTGTCGCGGGACAGTCTCGCTCGTGCCGGCGCTCCTGTCGGCGGAAAAGCCGGGGCGGGGAGGGTGCTCGGGCACTCTCCCCGCCCGCGGCGATCGTCCGTCTACTCTGTCAGCATGTCCTGGTACAGGGCCGCCGCCTTCTGCTCGAACTTGGCGTACCAGTCGAGGTTGATCGGCAGCTGCAGCTTGGCGTTGTCGGGATGCGACGGCATCGCGCGCGCCAGCTTCTCGTCGATCTGGCCGATCTCGTAGGCCTTCTTGTTGGTCGGGCCGTAGGTGATGTGCAGCGGCAGGTTGGCCTGATGCTCCGGCTTGCTCATCTCGGCCAGGAACTTCATGGCCAGATCCTTGTTCGGCGCGCCCTTCGGGATCGCGAAGCAGTCGTAGTCCAGCAGCGCCTGGTTGAAGGTGTAGGCGACCTTGGCGCCGTCGGCCTTGGCGACGTCGAACCGGCCGTTCCAGCCGGTGATCATGTCGACCTCGCCGTCCTTCATCAGCTGGGCGTGCTGGGCGCCCGAGGACCACCACACGGCGATGTGCGGCTTCAACTCGCGAACCTTGGCGACCGCCCGCTTCAGGCCTTCCTCGGTCGACAGCACCTCGTAGACCTTCTCCGGCGGTACGCCGTCCGCCATCAGCGCCGGCTCGAGCGCGCCCGGCACCTTGTCGCGGAACGAGCGCTTGCCCGGAAACTTCTTCACGTCCCAGAAATCCGCCCAGGATTTCGGGCCGTTCTCGCCGTAGGTGGCGGTGTTCCAGGCCAACACCGTCGAGAACACGTCGCTGCCGACGCAGTGGTCGGTGGCGAGGCCGGGGTAGAAGCTCGAGATGTCGATCACGCTGTAGTCGAGCTTCTCAAGCAGGCCTTCGGCGGCGGCGCGGGCGGCGCTGCCGGAGCCGCTGGAGACGACATCCCACGCCATCGCCCCGGCGTTGACCTTGAGACGGACGTCGGACATGCCGCCGTAAGTCTCTTCCTTGACGGTGATGCCCATCGCCTTGGCGGCCGGCCCGAACAGCGCCAGGCTCTGCGCCTTCTGGTACGAGCCGCCCCACGACGCGACCACCACCGTGCCGTCGGCCTGCGCCTGCCCGACCGGCAGGGTTGCCGCCATCGCCAGTGCCGCCACGCCGGCCGCGGTCCTCAGGACGGCGCGCCGCCCCATGCTCTGATAAGCCCCCATGTCGCACTCCTCCTTCGATGTGACCTCGTGATCGCCGTGGCGCCGTTCGCGCCTCACCAGGAGGCGACGCGGCTGACTCTATTCGATCGACGACAGGGTGGGCGACATAATGGTTTCACGAAAAGGTCCATTATCGACAAATCAACAGACCAATTGACCGCTGGCGGCTAGACCCCCAGGCGGTCGCGCCACCGGTAGTAGGCGACCGAGGCCGACAGGAACCAGGGGTTGCCGGTGTAGAGCGGCCGGGTCTGGAAGGTGACGCCGTCGAGGCCGGTGCGGCCCTCGGTCTTGCCGAGCAGCTGCTGGGCCACGCGGGTTCCGAGATAGCCGGCCATCGACACGCCGGAACCGCAATACCCCATGGCGTAGTGCAGACCGTCGTGGCGACCGATGTGGGCGAGCGTGTCGAAGGTGTAGGCGACCAGCCCCATCCAGGAATGCGAGACCTTGACGTCCGCCAGTTCCGGGAACAGCGCCACCAGGTCGCTCCGCAGCAGCGGCGCGCTCTTCAGCGGATCGGTCTCGCGGCTCGACACCCGCCCGCCGAACACGATCCGGGTCCGGTCCGGCGACGGCCGGTAGTAGTAGACCACCTTGCGGCTGTCGCTGATGATCCGGTCGGTCGGCATCAGCCGGTCCATCACCGCCGGCGCCAGCGCCTCGGTGGCGATGATGTAGCTGCCGATCGGGATCACCCGGCGGCGCAGCCAGCCGGTCGCCGGGCCAGTGTAGCCGTTGGTCGCCACCACCACGTCGCGGGCGTGGACCGTTCCCTGCGCGGTGTCGAGGGCGAAGCCGTCGCCGTCGCGGCGGACGGCGTCGACCCGGCAGCGCGGGATCACGGCGGCGCCGGCGGCCAGGACACGGTCCAGCAAACCCTGGTGGAAGCGGCCCGGATCCAGCGAGGCGTGCTTTTCGTACACCACGCCGCCGTGATAGGCGTCGGTGCCGAGCTCGCGGTGCTGTTCGGCGCGCGGCACCACGTGCGCCGGCACCTCCAGCCCCTTCGGCTGGTTGCCGACGTCTCGGGCCATCTCCTCGTATTTCCGGGCGTTGTGGGCGGCGTGGAACCGCCCCGGCACCATGAAGTCGCAGTCGATGCCTTCCTCGGCGACGAACGCCTCGATCCAGGCCAGCGCGTTGCGGCCCTCCTTCAGGATCGCGAAGGCGGTGTCGGCGCCGTGGCGGCGGGCCAGTTCGTCGAAGCCGGGCTTGATACTGGTGCTGATCTGCCCGCCGTTGCGCGAGCTGCAGCCCCACCC
>CAYNFA010000085.1:0-10294 GCA_964396345.1 uncultured Thalassobaculum sp. | reverse complement strand
GAGGGCTTCTCGGGTCTGGTGCGGCTGCACGACCGTCTGTACTCCGGGCCGTTCGCCGACGCGCTGCGCCTCGACCTGCCGTACATCCCGCACGTCACCCTGGCCCGCATCGCCGAGGCCAAGCTGGCGCGGGCGCTGGCCGACGACCTGAACGGCCAGGAGCCGGAGATCCACGCCCGGCTGGAGACCCTCGAGCTGCTCCGCCTCGACGCCGACGGCAGCGCGAGGCGCCTCGCCGAGATCGCGCTCCGGGGCTGAGAGGCTTGCATTCGCCGCACGCCGCGGGCATCTAGCGGCGATGACCCACGACTCGCCCCAGCAGGCGCCCGGCGGCAACCGGGTCGAGACCTTCGGCTGTCGGCTGAACGCCTACGAGTCCGAGGTGATCCGCGGCCATCTGGAGGCCGCCGGCAAGGCCGGCACCATCGTCGTCAACACCTGCGCCGTCACCGCCGAGGCCGAGCGCCAGGCCCGCCAGGCGATCCGCCGGCTGGCGCGCGAGAATCCCGGCGCCGAGATCGTCGTCACCGGCTGCGCCGCGCAGATCGACCCCGAGCGTTTCGCGGCGATCGAGGGCGTGTCGCGGGTGGTCGGCAACGAGGAGAAGATGCGGGCCGACACCTGGAGCGCCGCCCGGCCCGGGGCCGGCGAGCCGACGGCGATCCACGTCACCGACATCATGGCGGTGCGCGAGACCGCCGCCCACCTGGTTTCCGAGTTCGACGGCCGGGCCCGGGCCTTCGTGCAGGTCCAGCAGGGCTGCGACCACCGCTGCACCTTCTGCATCATCCCGTTCGGCCGCGGCAACAGCCGCTCGGTCCCGATCGGGGCGATCGTCGAGCAGGTCCGGGCGCTGGTGGCCGGCGGCTACCGCGAGGTGGTGCTGACCGGCGTCGACGTCACCTCGTTCGGTGGCGACCTGCCGGGCCGGCCGTCCCTCGGGCAGATGATGCGCCGCCTGCTGGCGCTGGTGCCGGAGCTGGAGCGACTGCGGCTGTCCTCGGTCGACCCGGTCGAGATCGACGACGACTTGTTCCGGCTGATCGCCGACGAGCCGCGGCTGATGCCGCACCTGCACCTGTCGCTGCAGGCCGGCGACGACATGGTGCTGAAGCGCATGAAGCGCCGGCATCTGCGCGCCGACGTCCAGCGTCTGGTCGAGCGGGTGCGTGCGCTGCGCCCGGACGTGGCGTTCGGCGCCGACGTGATCGCCGGGTTTCCGACCGAGAGCGACGCGATGTTCGAGAACACCGCCGCGCTGCTGGCCGAACTCGGCGTCCAGCACCTGCACGTGTTCCCGTACTCGCCGCGCCCCGGCACGCCGGCCGCGCGCATGCCGCAAGTACCGGGCGACGTCCGCAAGGCCCGCGCCGCCCGGCTGCGGGCCATCGGCGCCGCCAACCTGGAAGCCTGGATCGCCGGGCGCGTCGGCGGCGAGGACCGGGTGCTGATCGAGGCCGACGGCGGCGGCCGCGGCGAGAGCTTCGCCCCGGTGGCGCTGGAGGCCGGCGCCACCGCCGCTCCCGGCAGCGTGGTCGCGGTCACCCTGATCGCGGTCGAGGCCGGGCGCCTGGTCGGCCGGCCCCGGATGCGCGCCGCCGCATGAGGGTTGCCGCATGAGCGCCGAGACGCCGCCTCCCGAGCGCAAGGGCTGGTTCGTGCGGCTGCGCGACGGCCTCGCCAAGTCGTCGCGCCGGCTGGTCGACGGCATCTCCGGGCTGTTCGTCAAGCGCCGGCTCGACGCCGCGACGCTGGAGGAGCTCGAGGACCTGCTGATCACCGCCGACCTCGGCGTCGAGACCGCCGCCCGCCTGACCGCCAATTTGGCGCGCGAGAAGTTCGACAAGGAGGTCACCGGCGACGAGGTGCGCGCCGCCTTCGCCGCCGATATCGCCGCCATCCTGGCGCCGGTGGCGGTGCCGCTGGAGCCCGGCGCCCTCGGCGTCAAGCCGTTCGTGGTGCTGATGGTCGGGGTCAACGGCTCCGGCAAGACCACCACCATCGGCAAGCTCGCCCGGCAGTGGACCGCCGCCGGCAAGTCGGTAGTGCTGGCCGCCGGCGACACCTTCCGGGCCGCCGCCATCGAGCAGCTGCGGATCTGGGGCGAGCGCACCGGCTGCCCGGTAATCGAGCGGCCGCACGGCTCGGAAGCGGCGGCGCTGGCCTACGACGCGCTGGTCGAGGCGCGGGCGCGCGGCGCCGACGTGCTGCTGATCGACACCGCCGGCCGGCTGCAGAACAAGGCGGCGCTGATGGAGGAGTTGGCCAAGGTAATCCGGGTGCTGAAGAAGCAGGACCCCGAGGCGCCGCACGCCACCGTGCTGGTGCTCGACGGCACCGTCGGCCAGAACGCCCACCAGCAGGTCAAGGCGTTCCGCGAGATGGTGAACGTCACCGGCCTGATCGTCACCAAGCTCGACGGCTCGGCGCGCGGCGGCATCGTCGTGGCGCTGGCCCAGAGCCAGGGCCTGCCGGTGCACGCCGTCGGCGTCGGCGAGGGCGTCGACGACCTGCGCCCGTTCGAGCCCGAGGCGTTCGCGCGCTCGCTGATGGGGATCGACGGGTAGGGCCCTACAGCGCCATGGAACACAGCCGCTGATCCGCCCGTCGGTTCGTGGGTTCCGGCTCCGTTCCGCCTTCGGCGGCCCGGTCTGGAATGACGACAAAAGTTGGGGGCGGCCGCTGCGGCTCGCCCACTCGCCCCAGTATTGAGGCGGCCACTGCGGCTCGCCCGCTCACCCCAATATTAAGGCCGGCCGCTGCGGCTCGTCCGCTCAGCCCAATATTGAGGCCGGCCGCTGCGGCTCGCCCACTCGCCCCAGTATTGAGGCGGCCACTGCGGCTCGCCCGCTCACCCCAATTTCGTCATTCCGGACCGGGCCGCCGAAGGCGGAACGGAGCCGGAACCTACGGAGCGACGGGCGCTGGAACTCCAGGCCCGCCGGCCAATTCAACCCAGCGCATGTCCTGCACTTCCATGCCGCTGATCGCACCGGTGCCGCCGGTGTTGAGGGCTTCGAACACGGTCATGCCGACGACGTGGTCGGGCGGCCCGCCGTCGGGGCCGAGCGGGAGAACCACGCGGCGGCCGCGCAGCCGCGAGCCGATGCTGGTCGGGTGCTCGCTGTCGACGTAGTAGGCCGATGTGGTCTCGATCACCTGGCGCCAGCGTTCGACCACCACCCGGGCCGAATCCGGGGCCAGCAGGTCGCTGATCCGGCGCCCGGCGAGCGAACCGGCGTAGCGCAGGTTGATGGCCTCGCCGGCCAGCCGGTAGACGAAGTCGGCGCCGCCGTCGAGCGCCCGGACGACGTAGATCCGCGACAGCGCCCACGGGATATCGATCGCGTCGATGTCGGCGAAAGCCGGCATCGTGCGGCCCGCCGCTTTGGCGATCCAGTACCCGACGAACCGCCTCAGATCCTCCGGCGCGTCGGCGGGCAGCAAGTCCTCGGGGCAGCGGAGCATCGGCAGGGCCTGACCGGCGGTTCAGAACATGGTTTCGACGACGCGGTCGGGCGGGTTGTGGCCGTCGGCGAAGGATCGGATGTTGACGATGACGCGCTCGCCCATGTCACGGCGGCCTTCGATCGTGGCCGACCCCATGTGCGGCAGCAGCACGGCGTTGTCGAGCGCCAGCAGTTCCGGGTTGACCTGCGGCTCGTGCTCGTAGACGTCGAGGCCGGCGCCGGCGATCCGCTTCTCGCGCAGCACCTCGATCAGGGCCGCCTCGTCGATCACCTCGCCACGCGCGGTGTTGACGATGTAGGCGTGCGGCTGCATCAGGCCGAGCCGGCGACGGTTGATCAGGTGGTAGGTCGCCGGGGTGTGCGGGCAGTTGATCGACAGGATGTCCATGCGGCCGATCATCTGGTCGAGGTTGTCCCAGTAGGTCGCCTCGAGCTCGGCCTCGAGCGCCGGATAGGCCGGGCGGCGGTTGTGGTAGTGCACGGACAGGCCGAAGCCGCGGGCGCGCCTCGCCACCGCCGAGCCGATCCTCCCCATCCCGACGATGCCGAGGCGCTTGCCGTGGATGCGGTGGCCGAGCATCCCGGTCGGCGACCAGCCGGTCCAGGTGCCGGTCTGGATCAGGGCGTTGCCTTCGACGATCCGGCGCGGCACCGCCAGGATCAGCGCCATGGTCATGTCGGCGGTGTCCTCGGTCAGGACGCCGGGGGTGTTGGTGACGGTGATGTGCCGTGCCTTGGCCGCCCGCAAGTCGATGTGGTCGACGCCGGTGCCGAACGAGGCGATCAGCCGCAGCCGCTCACCGGCCTGGTCGATGAGGGCGGCGTCGATCCGGTCGGTAACCGTCGGCACCAGGACGTCGGTCTCGCGCATCGCCGCCGCCAGCGCGTCCCGGCCCATAGGCTGGTCGGACAGGTTCAGCCGGGTCTGGAACAACTCCATCATCCGGGTCTCGACGGGGTCCGGCAGCTTGCGCGTGACCACGACCAGCGGCTTGGCTTGCGGCATCGAATCCTCCCGGCCCCGGGACTTCGGTCGATCTCTCGGGGGCGACGACGGCCGTCGTCGGTCCCTGAATCGGTTAGCAGGGCGGCGCCTGGCTGTCACGCTCCCGTTCTGGCCGGCGCATATTGTAGGTATGACGCTTAACGGCCGCTATCGATAGCGGTATAAGGGCCTCTGCGACAGGGGTGATGACGGATCGATGCGACGCGCTGCCATTCTCGCCCTCCTCGTCCTGTGGGCGACGGCCGGGCCGGCTCCGGCCGCCACCGTGGGGACCGAGACCGGCCTGCCGATCCCGCGCTACGTGACGTTGCGGGCCAAGGAGGTCAACGTCCGGGCCGGCCCGGGGGCGCGCTACCCGATCGAATGGGTCTACCAGCGCCCGAACCTGCCGGTCGAGGTGATCGCCGAGTTCGACACCTGGCGAAAGATCCGCGATTCCGACGGCGTCGAGGGCTGGGTCCACCAGCAGATGCTGTCCGGCCGCCGCACGGTCGTGGTGATCGGCGGCGAACGCCTGCTACGCCGGCGGCCGGAACCGGCCGCCCCGCCGGTCGCCCGGCTGGAACCGGGCGTCGTCGGCTGGCTGGAGGGCTGCGGGCGCGAGTGGTGCGAGATCGACGTGGCCGGCCTCGACGGCTGGATCCAGCGCGCCCACATCTGGGGCGTGCACGCCGAAGAGGCCCTGAAGGACTAGCCGAAATCCTTAGGACTAGTCGAAATCCTTCGCCAGTTCGGCCCGGACCGCGTCGGTCAGAACCGTCATGTGCGCGTAGGCCGGGTGCCGGACGCCGAGCGTCACCTCGGCACCCGGGCGGACGAAGCCGGCCGCCTGGGCGTTGTTGAAGTCGAAGTGCAGGAACTGCACCGACGACGCCTTGCCCTCGGCGCTGGTGCGGTCGACGTCGGCCTCGGCGCGCGCCTTGATCTCCTGGCCGTCGAGCCGCATGAACACCGTGTCCTCGACCCCGCCGAGCCCGCCGAGCACGGTCTTGCGCAGCACCGGGTTGTCGATCTCGAACATCAGCGTGGCGACCAGTTCGCGACCCTTCGGGATCAGCGGGTTGTAGGCGTCGAGCTCGTCCGGGATCTGCTCCTCGCCGCCGCGCTCGATGAACAGCATCTCGTGGACCTGCTGCCACATCGTCTCGTAGCTTTCGAAATAGAAGGTGGCGTGCGGGCCGAGCGGCACCCGCCGGTTCCGCTTCACCGCCACCAGGGCGCGCCGCTTGTCGGCCCGGATCTTGCCGTACTCGGCCATCTCCAGGATGTCGGCGCGGGTGATCTCCTTCGCCATGACGGTCATTCCTCTGCTCTCCTTCCCGGCCGTTGCGGCCGGGTGCGTGACGGGTGCCGGCGGGCGGCCTCAGAAGCCGTAGGCCCGCGCAAACAGCTCGATCGGGTGGTGCGTCTCGGTCGGCAGCGCCGCCTCGCCCTCGACCCGCTCCATGCCCTGCAGGATGTGGTCGGCGGCCAGCGGGCAGCCGGATGCCAGATAGGTCTTGCCGGCCTGGCGGGCCTGGCGCGCCACCGGCTTGCCGACCTTCATCGCCACCTCGAAATTCTCCTTCATCACCCCCCAGGAGCCGCCGTGGCCGGAGCAGCGCTCGATCACCTTCAGATCGGCTTCGGGAATCAGCTTCAGCAGCTCGGTCGATTTCTGGCCGATGTTCTGGGCGCGGGCGTGGCAGGCGATGTGCAGCGTCACCCCGCCATCGAGCGGCTTGAGGCCCTCGGCCAGCCCTTCCTTGCGGGCGATGTCGACGATGTACTCGTCGATGTCGCGGGTGGCGGCGGCCAGCGCCTTCACGTTGTCGTCGTCGGGGACCAGCAGCGCCCACTCGAACTTCAGCATCAGCACGCAGGACGGCACCAGGCCGATCACCGTCCAGCCATCGTCGACCCGGGCGCGCAACTCGGCGGCGACCTTGCGAGCGGTCTCGGCGACCCGGGCGACGTCGCCATGCTCGAGCTGCGGCATGCCGCAGCACGCCGGGTACACGATCTCGGTCTCGACCCCGTTGTGGGCCAGCACCTTGCGGGCGGCGGTGCCGATGTCGGGATCGTTGTAGTTGGAGAAGCAGGTGGCGTAGATCAGCGCCTTGCGGCCGAACGCCGGGGCGGCGCCGTTGACCGCCGGAACCTCGCTCCGGGCGCGCGCCGCCAGTGTCCGGGAGTGGTACTGCGGCAGCGCGGCGTCGCGGTGGACGCCGAGCGCCTTCTCGATCAGCGGGCGGGTCAGGCGGTTCTTGTTGTCGGCCGCCCAGTTGCACAGCCCGGCGACCGGGCGCGCCAGGGCGCCGTTGCGGTCGGTCTCGGTGAGCTGGCGCTCGCCCCAGGTGACCGAGCCCTTCTTCAACTCCACCGCCCGGTAACGCAGCATCAGGTGCGGAAAGTCGAGGTTGAACTCGTGCGGCGGCACGTACGGGCACTTGGTCAGGAAGCACATGTCGCAGAGCGTGCAGGCGTCGACGACCGGCTTGAAGTCGGCGCTGGCCACGGTGTCAAGTTCCTCGCTCTCCGAGCCGTCGACCAAATCGAACAGCCGCGGGAAGCTGTCGCACAGGTTGAAGCAGCGCCGGCAACCGTGACAGATGTCGAAGACCCGCCGCATCTCCTCGTCGAGCTTGGCCTCGTCGTAGAAATCCGGATCCTGCCAGCGGACCGGGTGACGGATCGGGGCTTCCAGGCTGCCTTCGGCCATCGGGTCGTCCTCGCCACACTTCGCATCGGTCCGGCGCGCCGGACCCGGGGTCGATCAGGAATGGAGGCGAGCCGCCCCACCGGTCGGCGCGATCGCCGGCCGGCGGGATGGCTGCGCGCGGTCGCGATCAGGCGTCGAGCGCGCCCAGGGCCTTCTGGAAGCGGCCGGCGTGGCTCTTCTCGGCCTTCGCCAGGGTCTCGAACCAGTCGGCGATCTCGTCGAAGCCCTCGTCGCGGGCGGTGCGAGCCATGCCCGGGTACATGTCGGTGTACTCGTGGGTCTCGCCGGCGATCGCCGCCTTCAGGTTGGCCGAGGTCTCGCCGATCGGCAGGCCGGTGGCCGGGTCGCCAACCGACGCCAGGAACTCCAGGTGGCCGTGGGCGTGACCGGTCTCGCCCTCGGCGGTCGAGCGGAACACCGCGGCGACGTCGTTGTAGCCCTCGACGTCGGCCTTCTGGGCGAAATACAGGTACCGGCGGTTGGCCTGCGACTCCCCGGAGAACGCGGCCTTCAGGTTGTCTTCGGTCTTCGAGCCCTTGAGCTGGGTCATGGTTCTCTCCACTCGGCGTTTCAGAAATCGGTCCGGCCCTCGGATCGTCGAGCCATGGGCGTGCGACGACGGGCCTAAGCGATTTATAGGAACCGCGGGCGGGGTCGGTCAACCAGCTTTGAACGATTCTAAAATTGTCCCGGCTGGCGGCGCCCGGAACTAGGCCCGGCTGCGGATCCGGATCACCAGGTCGACGCGCTCGATCTCGGCCCCCGCCGGCGGGGCCGGCAGGTCGCCGATGACGATGTCGTCGCCGGGGATGTCGGTCAGCGCGCCGGTTCCGGCGTCGAAGAAGTGGTGATGGCCGCCGGTGTTGGTGTCGAAATACGACCGCCCGGCCTCGACCACCACCTCGCGCAGCAGGCCGCCGTCGGTGAACTGGTGAAGAGTGTTATAGACAGTCGCCAGCGACACCGGAAACCCGGCGGCCTCGGCCTCGCCGTGCAACTGTTCGGCGGTGACATGCCGGTCTACGCCCTCGAACAGCAGGCGGGCAAGCGTCAGCCGCTGGCGGGTGGGTCGCAGGCCGGCCTTGCGAAGTCGGTCCAGGACGGCGGCGTACGGGCGTGCGGTCATGGCGGTCTCGTTGGTCTGGTGCCCGCGAAGCGGCAACCTCATGATCGCTAACATGAAGCGGGCGGTCTGGCAACGCGCGGGTCTTTGCAAGTCGCCGCCGCATATGGTTTGCTTGGGCCTTGAAGTCCGCAGCCCGGTCGGCTACCTCGTTCCCGCGATCGGCCGCGTCGAGTGGCGGGGCATGGAACGCTGTATCGGTACGACAGGCGACACGCCCCCGGAAGTGGCGGGGACCGCCGAGCATGAAGGGGGAAACCCGACTTGACCGTTCGGAAGCGCAACAGCTTCTCCTATGCAGAACTGCTCGACTGTGCGCACGGCCGGCTGTTCGGTCCCGGCAACGCCCGGCTGCCGCTGCCGCCGATGCTGATGTTCGACCGAATCACCCACATCTCGGACGAGGGTGGCGCGAACGGCAAGGGCGAGGTCGAGGCTGAGTTCGACATCAAGCCGGACCTTTGGTTCTTCCAGTGCCACTTCGAGGACGACCCCGTCATGCCGGGCTGCCTCGGCATGGACGCGCTGTGGCAGTTGCTCGGCTTCACGCTCGGCTGGCTCGGCGGTCCGGGGTCCGGGCGGGCGCTGTCGGTCGGCGAGGTCAAGTTCATGGGGCAGGTCCTGCCAACCGCCAAGTTGCTGAAGTTTCATCTGGACCTGAAGCGCATCATCAGCCGCAAGCTGTACCTCGGCATCGCCGACGGCTGGGTCGAGTGCGACGGCCAGAAGGTCTTCGAGGCCAAGGACATCCGTGTCGGCCTGGTCGCAAATCCGGCGATGGCCATGGCATGACGGAGGTGGGATTGCGTCGCGTCGTCGTCACCGGAATCGGGATCGTCTCCAGCATCGGCAACGACAAGGAGGCGGTGGCGGCCTCTCTCAAGGGCGGGCGATCCGGGATCGTGTTCGCCCCGGAATACCAGGAGATGGGATTCCGCAGTCACGTCCACGGCGCCGTCCAGATCGACCTGGCGGAGCGCATCGACCGCAAGCTGCTGCGCTTCATGGGCGACGGCGCGGCGTACAACTATCTGGCCATGCAGGAGGCGATCGCCGACGCCGGCCTGGAGACGGCCGAGATCAGCAACCCGCGCACCGGGTTGATCATGGGCTCTGGCGGACCATCGACCTCGAACATGATGACGGCGTTCGACACCGCCCGTGAGAAGGGCCCCAAGCGGGTCGGCCCCTACATGGTGCCCCGCACCATGTCGTCGACCAACTCGGCGTGCCTGTCGACGTTCTTCGGCATCAAGGGCCACAACTATTCGATCAGCTCGGCCTGCTCGACCAGCGCCCACTGCATCGGCAACGCCGCCGAACTGATCCAGCTCGGCAAGCAGGACATGGTGTTCGCCGGCGGCGGCGAGGAGCTGCACTGGACCATGTCGGTGCTGTTCGACGCCATGGGCGCCCTGTCGTCGAAGTACAACGCCACGCCGGAGCGCGCGTCGCGCCCCTACGACGCCAACCGCGACGGCTTCGTGATCGCCGGCGGCGGTGGCGTGGTGGTGATGGAGGCCCTGGAGCACGCCCGGGCGCGCGGCGCCAAGATCTACGGCGAGTTGGTCGGCTACGGCGCCACCTCGGACGGGGTCGACATGGTGCAGCCGTCGGGCGAGGGCGCGGTTCGCTGCATGCGGATGGCCCTCGAGGGCATCGAGGAGCCGGTCGACTACATCAACACCCACGGCACCAGCACGCCGGTCGGCGATCTGAAGGAACTCGAGGCGATCCGGGAGGTGTTCGGGTCACGCAACCGGATGCCGGCGATCAGCTCGACCAAGTCGTTGACCGGGCATTCGCTCGGCGCGACCGGGGTGCAGGAGGCGATCTACACCCTGCTGATGATGCGCGACGGCTTCATCGCGGCGTCCGCCAACATCGACGACCTGGAGCCCGCGGCCGGCGACCTGCCGATCGTCCGCGGCAGCGCCCTCGAACAGCCGATCAACCTCGCAATCTCGAACAGCTTCGGCTTCGGCGGCACCAAC